>CALMHZ010000097.1 GCA_937864125.1 uncultured bacterium | reverse complement strand
TGAGAAGGTGAGTGATTTCGTACGAAAGCGGAACAATATTTCCTTGAGAACATCGATTAAAATCGTAAATCCGGAAATGGTGCATTCGGAACTTCATGAGGATCTGGATGAAAGGATTCTCGAATGCGTCGATCGTGAGGTCGCGGATATCAGGAGCTCGCTTGAGGATCCGGAAAATTATATCGGCCAAGGTTTGGTAGCGAAAGTCTTTGAAAGCGGGACATGGCCGAAAGTGTGTTACAAGGTCGTGCATGATATGGAGGCATATCGGGCAGGGAATCCGGTGTATAAGGAAATAGATTTTCTTGGCCGACTGAACGATCTTTCCGTGGAAGGAGTCAGGACGCCACATGCGTACTTTGATGTGCAGGAAATGGGGCTTGTCGTTATCGGTATGGAGCGCCTGCAAGCGTTCAGCATCGACGATGTGGTGCTTCGGCGACCGGACATGCTCGCCGAAATGAAGAACCGTGGATTCGATGTGGAAAAGTTTTTTAAAAAACTTGAAGCATACCTTGTCGAGATGCATAAACTGGGAGTTTATCACCTTGATCTTTTTGCGAGGAACATCATGATCGACTGGGAGACGCTCGATCCCCGGGTCATCGATTTCGGGAGATCGGAACATTTCGATTTCGAATCCGATGTGCCGGATCGTATCGAGTCCGATGATTTCGAAAAAATGAAGGTCGCGAAAAAAGAACTCAAGGCGGCCTTACGACGTTGACAAATTATTCGAAATGTGCTATGATTGAAATCGAAAACGAAACGAAAGAGGAGAAAAAAATGCTTCCATTGAAGCTGGCAGACGCCCTCGAACAGAGGGTGAAAGAAGTTCTTTCCGGTGGAATATCTGAAACGCCCGTCTCAGTGGACGGGTATCCCGATCTCTCCATCTTTTCCCAAGATGACCTCCAGAAAAGCGGGTACTCGATCCGCGTGTATGGTAAGGTCGACCACGAAGGACAGCAGTTCTTTGTCGGTCCGAAAATCGAACAGTAGCTCTGAAAGGCACCCGGAAATTTCCGAGTGCCTTTTTTTATAAAAAAGCCGCGCTGACAGTGGTCAGGCGGCTTGAGTGTTGCAGGGGGTGCTTGCGTTTCTACTTCCTCCGACTCGATTCTCGGTTCGCGTCGGTTGCCCGTCTCGTTTTTCGTCTCGCGAGCGCGTATTCCAGTATGCGGACTTCTTCGCGGGCATGGCCGTTGATTCTCCGAAGGATTCCCGAGGTTTTATGCCAAGCCTCTTTGGCTTTTGTCGTGTGTGGGACATGCTCTTGTCGCTTTGCTCCGGCAATCGAGCAGGCTATTTTTATGAGTGCCGGGGCTACGAGAAAGATCACTTTTTTGAAGGCATGCGACACATGGTCGGAAGAGTATATCTCCTTGGCTCCATGGGGATAGGGGATGAAAATACCGTCCATCGAAGCGCGCAGCCTTGTTTCGAAGGCTTCCCGCAGGGAATCGAGTATTTCAATGAGGCTTTCTTTGGCCCAGGTCGCATCGCGTTCGCGAAGGGCTTGGTGGAAAACATGCAGGGGCAGGGGAAGAATGAATCGCGCTTCGCCCCGGTATGGAGCAAGCGCGCTCATCGCTCGGGACAGCTCATGATCGAGGCTGCCACGGACAAAACCGATTTGCTCGTCGATGGCCTTATCCTGTATATTCGCGGGAAAGATATTCATTTCTTGCCTCCTGTTGAATAGTGGTTGGTAAAGAATGCATCATAAGAAAAGCAAGAAACCCGGCTGTTTGTCAATAACAAGCTGTGCTACAATATCTTCGTAACATGTTTGAGTATATGAATACTATGTCGAAGCAACAAAAGGTGGTGATCGCGCTCGCGTCAATCGCGCTCGCGGGAGTGATTTTCTATTTCAGCTACGCGCGCGAGGCGATGCGAAAAGCCAATGTCATGCGGATCCAAGAGGAGAGCAAGTCCGTCGGATCGAAGGTTGATACGGGGGCGATCGCGAACACGGGACCGGTCAGCGCTTTCTCCGGAGTGTCGTGCGAGAATTGGAATCGCCGCCCCATAGCGGTGATGCAGCCCGCCGACCTTTCCGCGCGGCCCGCGGCCGGATTTTCCGATGCGGACATGGTGTTCGAGATGCCGGTCATCACCGCGACCATAAACCGACTCATGGCGGTGTATCAGTGCACGCTTCCGAAGGAAGTGGGAGCCGTCCGCTCGTCGCGGCATGATTTCCTTCATATCGCGAAGAGCATCAATGCCATCTATGTCCACTGGGGCGGATCGCATTTCGCCCTCGACAAGATCAAGGAAGGAATCCTCGATAATATCGACTGTACCGGAGCCGCCGGAAACTCCGCGGGTTCCGAGGTGTGTTTCCGAACCGCGCAGAAACCGGGGATGAAATCCGAGGACACGAGCCGGGTGAATGTGGAAGCGGCCTTCGAGCGCTCCAAGGCGTTGGGATACGGCCTCGTGAATACTTTTGTCGGGTACCCGCACCAGGCGGAAGCCCCGCTTGCTGATCGCCCGGCAAGCGCCCATCTGCGCATCGGCTACCCGGGATCGGGCGAGGTGGAGTATTTCTATGACAAAGAATCCAATCAGTGGAAGCGCCAGTGGGGCAATGTCGAGGATGTCGACAGGAATAACGGCGTGCGCATCGCCCCGAAGAACATCGTCGCATTGTTCGTCGAGTCCGAGCAGATCGAAGGGCAATACAATAACATGAAATTCGGCGATCCGTGGTATGACCAGGTGGATTCCGGCGACGCGTACTACTATATGAACGGGAAGCAGACTTCGGGGAAATGGAAAAAGGACCGGACGGACATCGCAAGCAAGCTTCTTTTCTTGGACGCGGACGGGAATGACGTCAAATTCATCCCGGGCCAGGTCTGGGTGAATCTTGTGGAGCCGGGCACGGCGTTCAAGTTCGAGTAACGGCGCAGGAGACTGCGGAGCGGGAAGGCGGTGTGAATACCGCCTTTTTGCTATACTGATAAGAAGCTAAGGTCAATGTGTATGATTTTCGTATTGTCGGGGAAAGACCGTTTTCGACTTCTGCGCCGGCGATCGGATCTGAAGGCCGAATTTTTCAATGAATATCCCGAGGGGGAGTATGTCGCCCTCGATGTGTCGTTGTCGCCCTTGTCGGCGGCGCGCGATATCGCTTCGGCCTCCGCCACGGATCTGTTTTCAGCGAATCGAATGGTCGAAGTAGAGGGCGCCTTCGATCTTCCGGAGGATGAAAAAAAGAAAATATCCGTAGTGCTCGCGGCGGCTCCTCCGTCGGTCCGCTTCCTTTTCCTTTCGCCCTCATACGGAAAATCAAAGGACGCGCTCGGAGTTTTTTTCGGAGAGCATGCAAAGATCAAAGAAGAGTTTCCTTTGCTCTCGCGGGAGGAGGCGCGCGCGTTCTTTCTCTCCGAGGTGCGGAAAAGCGGCTGCCCGGTCTCCTGCTCCAAGCCGGCGTGCGATCGGCTGCTTTCGCTTTACCCGGATGATTCGGCGGCCTTGGCCAATCTCGCTCTGACGCTTTCTTTTTATAAGGAGGAGGGCGAGATCGCGCTTGCGGATGTCGAGCTGTTCTTGATTGGGAATCCGAAAGAAAAAGTATTCGTAGCTCTTGACGCGCTCCTCTCCGGCGATCGGGGCGGGGCCGTAGCCTTGCTGCTTCGGGAGGCCCGTATCGAGTCGGGGGGCGTGCCGAAGCTCTTCGGGCTGCTCGCGTGGCAGCTGCGGGAACTCCTCAAGATCCGAGGGGAATACGATGCCGGCAATACTCGTTCGGCGGATATCGCGAAATCAACAGGCATGCACCCGTTCGTCGCGGGCAAGCTTATCAGCCGCATCAAAGACTTCCCGCTTTCGCGGTTGCGAAAAGGATTCTTTCTGCTTTCGGAGCTTGATTCGGATATGAAACAGGGACGGGCCGATCCTGAGCTCGCGCTTACCTTGTTCGTACAGAAATTTTGATGAGCGTTTAAGGATAAGAAAAACCCCTTGCGAATCGCGAGGGGTCTCTTTTCGTCTTATCGCCCAGCCGTTATTTCTTGGTAGCGACTTTTTTCACGAGCGCGTTGAGGCGGGATTTTTTCCTTGCAGCGGTGTTTTTCTTGATGACCTTTTTCTGTGATGCCTTGTCGAACGCTTTCTGTGCCTTTTTCAGCATCGTCTGAGCCTCATCGACATTTCCGGCGCTTACCGCTTCACGGGTTTTCTTGATGGCGCTTTTGAGCACGCCTTTGATGATCCTGTTCTGGGCGGTTTTCCGGGCGGCTACGCGCATGTACTTTTTGGCATTTTCCTTGATCGGCATAATATATTGTTTTAAATCGAATAGGGAGGCGTGCGAGCGGGCAAGAGCACTCTCATGAATAAATATAGGCAAAGAGCGCGCCTCACGACTTCCTTTTTGTACCATAGTTTATTTTTTTTGGCAAGAATGAGGGAAATCATGTAGACTGGGAAGGTATACAGTCGCTTTTCTTCACCCTATGTTCTCTCAGCTTTCCGGCAATATCGTGGGCATACGCGGCAGTTCCGTCACTTTGAATGTCCATGGAGTGGGGTACAAAGTCTCCGTTTCACCCTATACTTTGGGAAAGGTGGCGGGGGCCGAAGAAGTCACCCTCTATGTTCACACCTATGTGCGCGAGGATCAGATCGCGCTTTACGGGTTCATTTCGGAAGACGAGCTGGACATGTTCGAGCTTTTGATTTCGGTGTCGGGTATCGGCCCGCGGGCTGGCCTGAGCATCCTTTCGATCGCGGACACGGACACCATACGGTCCGCGGTCGTCAACAAGGATCCTTCGATATTGACCCAGGTGTCGGGTGTCGGCAAGAAAACCGCGGAACGGGTGATCATCGAGCTTCAGAACAAGGTCGCGGCACCGACCGGGAAAACATCTTCCGACCTTCATGCCGATCAGGAAGTCATAGAGGCGCTTCTCTCTTTGGGCTACCATGTGACGGAAGCGCGCGATTCGATCGCCGCGCTCCCGAGCGACATAACCGGCGTCAACGAGCGGGTGCATGCCGCCTTGAAAAGCCTTGGAAAAAAGTAGCGTATGAATATTCCACATGAGCTGCTTCAATCGGACCCTTGGATTCGATTTCAGGAGCTGACCGGAAAGCCGGTCATTCGGTGTTCCGATGAGCAGGTATCGGCGAACGGAGTATTCCATAGGCTCCCCGGGGTCGGGACATATCTTTATATCCCCCGCGGACCGATTTTTTTCGAGGATTCTAGTTCCCTGGCCCCGTCTTCCCGTTCCATCGAGAAGCTGTTCGCGCTCGCTCGCGCGGGGAAAGCGAAGTGGATACGGATAGAGCCCGAGAGCAGCGCCTCGCTTGAGGTACTGAAACGCCAAGCCGCCCTCGCCCACGCGGGAGGTTCCGCCTCGGAGCTCGCCGTGACAAAGGCGCCGCACGACATGCAGCCTAAGGCGGTGTTCGTGGTCGATATTTCCAAGTCAGAGGAAGCGCTGCTTGCGGATATGAAACCGAAGACGCGGTACAATATCCGTCTGGCGGAAAAAAAGAAGGTTCGCGTCGTCATCTCAACCGACGCCTCGTATCGCGACGCGTTCTTGGACCTCGTGTGCGCGACGGCATCGCGCAAGCATATCGCTCCCCATCCGCGCGACTATTACGAAAAAATGCTCGACACATTCCTCGGGGAGGGGGGCGCGCTGTTCGTCGCTTTACATGAAGAGGATATCCTCGGAATCAATCTCGTGATTTTTCATGAAGGCAAGGCCACATATCTTCATGGCGGCTCGAGCGAAAAGAAGCGCGGCTTCATGGCACCGTTTCTCCTCCAGTGGGAAGCGATCCGAGAGGCGAAACGGCGAGGATGTGAGGCATACGACTTCGGGGGCATCGCCCCTGTGGCAGGCGGGGAAACCTCTTTTCCCACGGTATCCTCATGGGCCGGTATCACCAGGTTCAAGATGGGATTTTCCGTGACGACCGAGCCGCGGATTTTCCCGGGATGCTATGATATCATCCTCGATCGCCGCGCGTATCTGTGGTACGGTATATTTCGACGCATATACTCGCGCGCCGTTTCCCTGAGAAGGCGTTTCAATATATAATCATTTTCCCATGAAACATTTCCTTTCCAGATTCTTCCCGCAGCGGATAAAAAATTTCCTTCACGCGTCCGAAGCCGTGCTTTCTTCGTGGTATTTCAATCATCCGGCGGAAAAGCTCGTCATTATCGGCGTGACGGGAACGAATGGAAAGACAACCACCTGCCAGCTTATCGCGAGCATCCTTGAAGAAGATGGGAAAAAAGTGGCGCTCGCGACGACGATAAATTTCCGTATTTCCGGGCGAGAAAAAATCAACGCGTCGAAATTCACCACCCTCTCCGGCAGGAAATTGCAACGCTTCTTGAAAGAGGCCGTGGACGCGGGCTGCACGCACGCGGTGCTCGAGGTGTCCTCGCACGCGCTCGACCAGGGTCGCGTACGGAATATCTCGTATGAAGTGGCGGTCATCACCAATGTCACCCGCGAGCACCTCGACTACCACAAGACCATGGAAGGCTATCGCCGCGCGAAAAGACGGCTGTTCCAGAAAGCGAAAAAGTCAGTGGTGAATCTTGATATGTGGGAACCGGATTTTTTCCTTAAGGGCGATGCCGAGGAGTGGACATATAGCACCGTCAAAGATACCGCCGATTTATTCGCTCATTCCATCACCACCTCCCTCGAGGGGTCGAGCTTCGTCGTTTCGCAGGTATCCTTCCGGCTTCAGCTGCCCGGCGTGTTCAACATCGAGAATGCCTTGGCCGCAATCGGTGCCGCCTCGGCCGTCGGAGTGACGCTCGAAACCGCGGCACGGGGAATCGAGAAGGTGACGCTGGTGCAAGGACGCATGGACCGCGTCGAAAATCCGCTCGGCGCGGATATATTCATCGATTACGCGGTCACGCCCGATGCCCTCGAAAAGCTCTACGCATTGGTTTCTTCCGCGCGAAAGGCGCCATCGAAAATTATCGCGGTATTCGGCGCGTGCGGAGATCGTGACCGGGGGAAACGCCCGATAATGGGGAAAATCGTCTCTTCCCATGCCGATATCATCATACTCACCAATGAGGATCCATACTATGAGGATCCGGAGCAGATTCTCGACGAGATCGAAAAGGGGATCAGCGGAAAAAAGAAAGATCTGAGCCTGTTCCGTATCCTTGATCGGCGGGAAGCGATCAGGAAGGCACTTTCCTTGCTTCGGCCCGGAGATACGCTTTTGCTCACCGGCAAAGGCGCGGAAGAGACTCTGGCGATCGGGGAAGAGCGATTGCCGTGGAACGATCGCTCGGTGATCGAAGAGGAGCTGCGGAAGCTGCAGGGATGAGCGGAAAATATCGCGGACATCAAACGGGTCTCTCAGAAAAACGAAAGGGAGTCTCGACGCGTTCATTGTTTTGAGCATAAAAAAACCGCCCGAGGAATCGAGGCGGAAAAATTTCCAGGGAGCTATGCTGGGATCATCGGCATGCGGAGGCACTCTTCACAGAGACCGAGAAGCTTTTCGATTTTTTCGATGACTTCCCTTTCATCCATCCGCCCCAATAATTTCATGAACAAAAATTGGGTAAGTTGGGAAAGCTCCTCATTCTCCGCGTATGACAGGAGGTTCGCCTCGCCCTCCTTGTTTCGAGCGGACATTTTTTGTTTGATATATTTCGTAGTGATTTCCACAGGTTCTGCTGAAACGTATACTTCATCGATGCAAAGAATGAATTTTGATGCCCCTCCTGTAAAATTTATCCGGATAACCCTGATTCGTTTTACTACAAGAGGCTCCCTATCGGGTTCCCGCGCTTGAGCTGGCATGATGCTCTCCTTTTGTTGTGCAGGTTGTAAAAAAACAGCTCCCTTTGTATACAAGGGGAGCGTGCCTTTGTCAAGAGAGGCGATCGGAGGACCGGAGGCTTATTGAAACAAGGTGACAAGAAGCATGGTGGCGAGGAACCCGACCATGCCTCCGACGACTACCTCGCTCACCCGGTGTCCGACGCGTTCTTTCAAGCGTGGGAACTTCTCTTCATCCACCACATCTTTCATCTGCGCGATGAGCATATTGAGGTATCGCCCCTGATCGCCGAGGTACATCCGGATGCGGGCGGCATCGTCGACCAATATGAAGGCGAGCGCGAGCGCCACGGCGAAGGCGCCGGAGTGATATCCTTCGTACCATCCCACGGAAGTGGCGAGCGATATCGCGAAAGCGGTATGGGCGCTCGGCATGTGCCCGTGCGTGAACATATATTCGGGCTTCCATCCATGCTTCATGGTGAAAAGAATGAACTTCAGCACCTGCGTCCCGACGCCGACAATTATGGGGATGATGACGACAAGGTATGGCTCTATCATAGAGGCAGGGTTTCAAGGGTTTATTCCGCTTCCGCAAGTATATCATCCTTTTTCTCTTTCTTACATATCCGACGCGTGCTACACTATACCGGTTATCAGTGAGCGCATCGTATGGAATTCTGGGAACGGGGTCTCAATCCCGAGCAGCGAAAGGCAGTGCTTCAGACGGAAGGCGCGGTGCTTATCCTCGCCGGGGCGGGTTCCGGAAAGACGAAAACGCTCACGCATCGGATCGCCTATCTCATCGCTCAAAAAAAAGTCGCGCCGGAACATATCCTGGCCGTGACATTCACCAATAAGGCGGCCGGCGAAATGAAGGACCGTATCGAGAAGCTCCTCGCGGAGGCGGCGGCGGAAAGCGATGCTCCGACGCGTTTTCGCGGCATGCCGGTCGTCGGCACTTTTCACGCCATTTCGGCGCGCATCTTACGGCGCGATATCGGCATTCTCGGCTATAGTACGAGCTTCAATATCCTCGATATGGACGATCAGCTGAGCATCGTCCGTACGGCGATGAAGGAGCTTGAGGTCGACCCGGATCAGATCAAGCCCCGCTCGGTCCTGGAAACGATATCCAAAGCGAAGGGATCGTTTCTCGATGAGGATGATTTCCTCGTGCAGGCGGGCAGCCTCTACGAGGAGACGGTGGCGAAGGTATACAAGCGATATCAGGCCGAATTGAAGAAAACCGAAAGTCTCGACTTCGACGATCTGCTCCGACTTGTCGTGAAACTGTTCCGGGAATCTCCGGAAACCCTTGAGCGGTATCAGGATACCTTTCACTACATCATGGTCGACGAATACCAGGATACGAACCCGCTTCAGTACCTCTTCGTTCAGTCGCTCGCGAGAAAGCGGCGAAATCTTTTCGTGATCGGGGACGACTACCAGTCGATTTATCGCTGGCGGCAGGCGGACATCCGAAACATCCTGGAATTCGAACGGGACTATCCTGAAGCGGTGGTGATAACCCTCGACCGCAATTACCGATCGACGCAGATCATCCTCGACGCGGCGAGCGGCGTCATCGGACGGAACAAGAATCAGCGCGAAAAAAAATTGTGGACCGAGTCCAAAGGAGGCGAGCTCATAACCGCAAAAACGCTTCGGGACGAGGGGGAGGAAGCTTCGTTCGTCGCGACGACCATCGTCAAGCGGCAGAAAGAGGGCCGTCGCCATGGTGACTTCGCCATTTTATACCGGACCAACGCGCAATCGCGGGTCATGGAAGAGCTTTTGTTGCGATTTTCCATTCCCTATCGCATCGTCGGCGGACTCAAATTCTATAGCAGGAAAGAGGTGAAGGATGTGATCGCCTACGCGAGGTTGCTCCAGAACCCGAAAGACATCCTCGCCCTCACCCGTATCATAAACGAGCCCCGCCGCACGATAGGCGGAGTCACCTTGGGAAAGTGGCGAGCGTACGCGGACGCAGAAGGGCTTGACCTTCTCTCCGCCGCCGAGACGATGACAGCCTCTCAGAGCGGGATCCCGGAAAAGAAGATACTCATACTTCAGGCATTCGCCAAGGTGTTCTCTCCGCTCCGACATGAAATGGAAAAAGAGAAAACCAGCATGCGATTCTCGCTTTTGCTTGAGACGCTCGCGCTTGAGTCGGGGTTTCTCGCCTCGCTTCGCGACGGAACCAAAGAGGGCGAAGAGCGGGAAGAGAATGTGCGGGAACTGTTCGGTGTCGCCAAAAAATATGACGAGATCTCTTTGTCGGACGCCCTGCGGACTTTTCTCGAAGAAGTGGCGCTTTCGAGCGATACCGATGCGATAGACGGGGCGCTCGATTCCGTCCACCTCATGACGCTCCACAGCGCCAAGGGGCTCGAGTTTCCCATCGTGTTTCTCGCGGGCCTCGAGGAGGGAGTGTTCCCTCATTCACGAAGCGCGTTTTCCGAAGAAGATCTCGAGGAAGAGCGTCGGCTCATGTATGTCGGTTTGACGCGCGCCAAAGAAAAGCTCTACCTGCTTTCCGCGGAACAGCGGATGCTGTTCGGCTCGACGAGCGTCAATCCCGTCTCTCGATTTTTAAGCGAAATCCCGAGCCACCTTTTCGAAGAGGTCGTGGAAGAAGATTCCGCGACGCTGCTTTCATACGCTTCGCGCTCCCGTCACAAGAAGTTCCCCGCGCGAACGAATCGATACGCCCCTTCTTCGTCCGCGCGCGTCCTCACGGCGCCGAAGGAGCAGCCTGCAGGCGAGCCCATCATCGCGGAAACGGATCTTCGGCCCGGCGATAATGTGATGCATGGTGAATTCGGCGGAGGCATCATCATTTCCCTTACGGGCACCATAGCCACCATAGCGTTCAAAAAAGTCGGCGTGAAAAAAATGATGCTCGGCGTCGCGCCGCTCCGAAAAGTCTAGGGCCGTTTACTTGACAAAGAGGGCAAAACATACTTTGCTAAGGGTGGTTATTTAACTTATCCAGGAGGCGGCAATGAAGGCAGTGAAGCAGGCGCAAGATCAACTTACATCCAGTGAACTTTCCAAGCTGGTTCGGGCGTGTGAGGGTGATCCAGGAGCGCTCTATCGCCTTGAGTCGAGGCATCCTCTCCTTCCATGGGAAGAAACCCGCGAACTTTTCGAGCGCATGGCACGAGGAGATGAAAAAGCGCGGGAGAAAATAATTCTGCATAACCTCCGGCTTGTCTTTTCGGTCGCGAAAGGATATCTCCTTTCCGGACCTCCATGGCTCGATCTCGTGCAGGCAGGGAACGAGGGCCTTATCTTGGCGGTAGACAGATTTGATCTCAAGCGAGGGTTTCAGT
>CALMHZ010000096.1 GCA_937864125.1 uncultured bacterium | reverse complement strand
GAATCGCTTGGAAAATTTCCCGAGCCAGGAAGAAACATCTCTGGATATGCTCGGGATGCGCGACCACGATCGGAGTCTTCCATCCGTATTCCTTGGCAATTGCTTCAGCCTTGAGGAGGAGCCCTCGGGTAGCGAGGTATCCTTCATCCGGCGGCCAAATCGTGAAGAGATCCTTCTCATGTATCTTATACCACTCGGGAAAGCTGCAGTAGAGCTCGTGCATCACCTCCCATTGGCCGATAATCGGCTTATCGAGTGTGGTTGCAAGGTTATGACAGAGAAGGGCGAGCCGTGTATTGGGAGAACCGGCATCGAATCTCTCCGACTTGAGCGTCTCGAATGTTTCGATGTCAGTCTCGAGACATTTTCGCATGATCGCAACGCGGCCGACGGCCTTGTCGGAATAGGTGTTGCGGCCGAACGCCCGAGGGCAGATGAAATCCGCATCGAGCGCATCGGTCGCTTTCCAGCGCCCGAACGGTTCGGGAAGCAGAAATGTGTCCAGCAGTTTTTTCCGTAGTGACATGATGACCTCCTTGGTCGGATTGAAGTTGGTAGATTGAAAAAGGACTAGAAAGAAATACAATAGCACAAAGTAATGAGAAAGTCAAGAAGTGGGAGCGAGTGAGGGAAAACAGTGATGTATACTGTCGGTATGCAAGAAACGACATTTGAAAGGGAACGGACGCAAGAAAGGCAGGCACATCGATATATCGTCGGGATCGATGAGGCGGGGCGAGGGCCGCTTGCAGGGCCCGTGGTGGCAGCCGCGGTCGCCTATCGCGATCAGGAAGATTTTATCGTGCGACCCGACCAGGAGCCGCTCATGCGGTTTGTCCGGGATTCAAAGACCCTTTCCGAGAAACAGCGTGAAGAGATGTATGCGTTTGTCACGCGGCAGTTTTTCGTCGGGGAGGGGATCGTATATCCGGAGACGATAGATCGGATCAATATTCTCGAGGCGACTTTTCTTGCGATGAAAGAAGCTATCGGCAATCTCAGGCGCGCGGTCGCGGAAGAAAAGGGACCCGAACGGTCCAAGGGTACATTCTTCCTGCTTGTGGACGGGAACATGGTTATCCCAAACTGCTCCTATGAGCAAGAGGCGATCGTAAACGGCGATGCTTCCGTGCGCTCGATTGCTGCGGCATCGATCGTGGCCAAGGTGACTCGGGATCGGATGATGCTTGCCTATGACCGGGAGTTTCCCGCATATGGATTCGCCAAGCATAAGGGCTATGGCACCAAGGAGCACATGGAAGCGTTGCGGCGTTTCGGGCCTTCTCCCATCCACCGAAAAAGTTTTCGGCCGGTATTTTATTCGATTCCGGAAAATGTGAATCGGAATCTGCTCTCGCGGAAGAAGTAGCAAGAGAGAATCCGAGAAAGAAACAGGGTGGATTCTCAGGAGGGAGGGTCTTCGGCGCGCTCGCTTGCCAAAATATTCCGGTGATGATATTCTTCCTGTGCTGAGGAGAGATGTACCTCTATTATAAGTGTTTATTTGATCTTTATGGCCAATCCCAAGCAAAGACATACTACGGAACGCCGGGATCGCGCGCGTCGCGAGCTTGAGATGAAACCTACGCAGACGCAAGAGTGCAAGCAGTGCGGAGCGTCAGTTATGGCTCATCGGGCGTGTCCGAAGTGCGGTACCTATCGGGGGCGGGTGATAGTGAAAAAAGCGGCTCCCAAACTTGAAAAGAAGAAGAAAAGCGATGCCTAAGATAGGCTGATTTTCGAAAATAAACAGTAAGTTCTTTCCCTCGTATGGCCAATCGACACCTTCAGCGATCCGTCGCGATGCAGGCGCTTTATGAGTGGGATTTTTCCGGATGCAAACCCGGAACCGAGATGGAGATCATCAAGCGGAACCTGCTGGAATTCGCCCCCGGGCTTGAAGGGGAACATTTCGCGCTTCAATTGGTGGAGGGGGCCGTAAAAGAACGACCGACGATCGAAAAACTGATCGAAAAGTGCGCTCCGGAATGGCCGCTCGATCAGATCGCATCCGTCGATCGCGCGATACTCCGATTGGGAATTTTCGAGCTTCTGTTCGGCGATTATGACGAAGTGCCCCCCAAGGTGGCGATCAATGAGTCGATAGAGCTTGCGAAATCATTCGGCTCCGATAGCTCGGCCAAGTTCGTAAACGGCGTGCTCGGCACTATCTATCGGGAGATGGGAGAGCCGATGAAGGATGATTCGTCCGAGAAAAGACATGCCCGGATCGACGCGATCAATGCCGAGGATGGGACCTCTGTTCCCACGGATGTCGGCGGAGTGGCTGCCGAAAAGGGGAAGGAGTAAAAGGCAAACTCGTAGGTAATCTTTCTGGTATGGGCATATTTGACGCAGAGGGCTTTTCGAAAAAACTCGGCATTCCGATAAAGAATCCCAAACTTTTTCAAGAAGCTATCACCCATCGTTCGTATCTCAACGAGCACAAAGGATATGCGCTCGTCCATAACGAGCGCCTCGAATTTCTCGGTGACGCCGTGCTCGAGCTTATCGTGACCGAATATCTCTATTCCGCCTTTCCGAATCCCGAAGGGGAGCTGACTTCTTTCCGTGCCGCCTTGGTCAACGGAGAAATGCTTGCCGTCATCGCCGGGCGCATCGGACTCGGGGAGTACTTGCTCATGAGCAAGGGCGAGGCCAAGGATATGGGGCGTGCGCGGATGTGGCTCCTGGCGAATGCCATGGAGTCGGTTATCGGCGCGCTGTATCTTGATTCGGGGTATGAGGTAACGAAGGAATTCATCGCGAAAAATATCCTTACGGAACTACCGCATGTCATCGCCTCCGGATCGTATACGGATCCGAAGAGCCGTTTTCAGGAAATGGCGCAGGCGAAGATGGGCATTACGCCGAGTTATCGGATTCTCCGGGAGTCCGGACCGGATCATGATCGGGAATTCGTCTCAGGGGTATTCTTAGGAGAGGAATTCGTGGCCGAAGGATCGGGTTTGTCGAAACAGGAGTCGCAGCGATCCGCCGCCGAGGTCGCTATCGCGAAGAAGGGCTGGTAGATTGACCAGGGGAAGGATGTGTTGTAGCATTCCGCTACGAGTTCTTTTTTTGGTGACCATATCATAGTAGAGAGGAGAGCTGTCATGTCAAGAGATTTTTGTGCCCGGGAAATGAGAAGGCTCGTTGTCGATATTCCGGTAACCGAAGCGGAAGATCTGATGGCTTTGGAAGAAGAGGTGGACGGTATCGTGCGCCGAGCCGCGAAGGCAACGAAAGAAGAGATGCGGGGAATCGCTGAGCGCTTAACTCGCATAGATGTCTCATAAACGACTCCATCACCCTTTTCCACGACTTAAGCATTCCTGAAGGTTCCGAATGGAGCCTTTTTCTTTTTTGCGCGGAATCCGCTATACTGGAGAAAATCGAAAGGAAGGACATGCCCCCCGTCCTTTTTATATTGTTGCCCTTGTATTTTCGTTTTCGTATGTTTCTTCGCCGCATAGAAATCGCCGGGTTCAAATCGTTCGCCCATCGGACGGTTCTTGATTTTTCCCCAAAAAATAACGAGCAGGGTTCTCTTGCTGAAAAAGGTATCACGGCCATAGTGGGACCGAACGGGTCGGGGAAATCCAATGTCGCCGATGCCATCCGTTGGACCTTGGGGGAGCAGTCGACGAAGAACCTCCGCGGGAAAAAATCGGAAGATGTCATTTTTGCGGGTACGGCGAAAAAAGCGAAGGTCGGCACCGCATCCGTGACGCTTTTTTTTGAGAATCTTGATCGCCGGATCCCTATCGAGTATGAAGAGGTGTCCATTTCGCGAAAGCTCCATCGAAGCGGAGAAAGCGAGTTCCTCATCAATGGGGCGAAAGTCCGATTGCTCGATATCGCGGACCTGCTCGCCAAAGCCGGCATCGGCAAGGACAGCTATTCCGTCATCACCCAAGGCATGAGCGACGCCGTGCTTTCCGCGACTCCGGCGGAACGACGATCGATGTTCGAGGATGCGGCCGGCGTCAAACAGTATCAGCTACAGAAGGAGCGCGCGCTCCGCAAACTCGCGACCACCCAAGACAACCTCGCTCAAGCCGATACGCTTATCAATGAGATCGAGCCGCATCTTCGTATCTTAAAGCGCCAAGCCGAACGCGCTTCGCAGGGCAAGGATGTGTCGGAGAAGCTGCTTTCGAAACAAATCGAACTCTACGGATATCTGTGGCAGACATTCCAGTCCGAGCGCGGGGGACTCTCAGATGAACGCGAGCGTCTGGCGCGCGATGTCGGCATGCTGGAGCGGGAAACCGATACGCTCCGGGACGAGGTCGCCAAACTTTCAGGAACTCTCGAAGAAGGAGGAAAGGGAGAAGAGCTCCTCCGGGAAGCCAATGCGCTCCGGGAAAAACTCCATGTGTTCGAACGCGAATCGGCGGTACTTTCCGGTCGGATCGAAGTCGAGGAGGAGAAGCGAAAAGACCGCGAGGAAATCCGGACGATACCTGTCGATCTCGGTTATATCCGCACCACGCTCGAAGGGGTGCGTGCGAACCAAAACACCCTCGTGGAGCGTCTCGGCATGGTCGAGAAGCTCGAGGATATACAGGACATCCGGGAATTCGCTCGGGCTATAAATCAGGAGCTGGTCGACCTCGATGCCAAGGTCGAAGTGGGAACCGTGACCGAAAAGGTGATCATCTCGCTTCCGGAAGACGAAAAGCGCGAGAGCGACGCGAGGCTTGCCGCCTATCGCACGGAACAGCTGGCTCTGTCCCAGAACATGGAGGCGCTCCGTGCGGAAATCACGACGAAAGAGGAGGGTATCCGGGCCGAACGGGAAAAGGGTCGCGAGAGCCGCGAGCGCTATTTCCATATCGAAAAGGATCTTCGCGAGAAAGATCGCGCGCTCTCCGCGCGCAAGGATGCGTTAAACGAGGTAAAAATACGCCTGGCGCGTGTCGAGGTGCGAGAGGAAGACCTCATAAACGAGGTGCGCGAAGAACTCTCGATGGATGTCCGGGATTTATCTTGGGATGGAAATCCGCGCGATAAGGATGCCTTGACCCGCGATATCGCGAGGCTCAAAGGCGAGGCGGAGCGCATCGGCGCGATCGACCCGTTGGTGGCGGAGGAGTACGAGGAGACGAACAAGCGGTTCGAATTCCTCACCCATGAATCCGCGGATCTGCGTCGCGCGATGGTATCGCTCGAGGAAGTCATAGCCGAGATGGACGAGCGCATCGAGAAGGAATTTTCCCGAGCGTTCACCGAAATCGCAGCGAAATTCGAACACTATTTCTCGCTCATCTTCAACGGAGGCAAGGCGGAGCTTGTGAAAACCAAACCCAAGATGACAGAGATCAAGGGAGAAACAGAGGGGCTTGATATCGAAGAGGAAGAGGAGTCTGTTGCGGCCGGTATAGACATCCATGCCTGTCCGCCCGGCAAGAAGATTACGAATCTTTCCATGCTCTCGGGAGGCGAGCGGTCGCTTACCTCGCTTGCGCTTTTGTTCGCTATCATTTCGCACAATCCGCCCCCCTTCGCTGTGCTCGACGAGGTCGAGGCGGCGCTTGACGAGGCGAACTCCAAACGATTCGGCAAGGTCCTCAAGGAGCTTGCGGGGGAGACGCAGTTTATCGTGATCACGCATAACCGCCAGACGATGCGGGAAGCCTCGCTTCTCTATGGGGTCACCATGGGCGAGGACGGTGTATCCCAGATCCTCTCGCTCCACCTTGAGGAGGCGGAGAAGGTTCGGGAAGAGAGGAAGAAGAAAGAGGCTTGAAATAGAGTCTTTTGTACTATTGACTTTTTTATAAAAAGGAGCTATATTATGTCGTTACAATAGTGTAACGATTGTTTCTTAACAGGAGCTTCAAATGTCTGCTATTCGCATCGCTTTCGTTTCTTTGCTGTTCGTTTCTTTCGGTTTCCCGGCCTTTGCTACTGAGCCAAAGTCTGTATACGCTGGAACAGAAAAGCCAGTGGTCGGTAAGGAGTGCGGGAAGCTCATCATTATTCTCCAAAGCGGTAAGAAAGTTTCCGGAGTCTTGATACCGGAAAAAATAAACCACAGCAGATTTGAAATAGTCAAAGGGCGGCACACCCCGTTCCCTAATGGTCAGGTCGTTGAAGTTTACTTCGCGCTATCGAATTATCATTACCGATGGACGCCCGTAGCAAAATTCTATTTGAACGCTGATCCAGAGACGATGAAGCAGAATGATGATCCAACTGTGCGGCAGTTCATGAAGGACTGCAATACTTTCTAGAGCCCACCGGCAGAAAATTCTGCTTCGGTGGGTTTTCTGTTTTTTGGGGATGTTGACAAGGTTTTGTTTTCACGGTACGATACTTCCTGATAGTCTCACTCAAGGCTTTTTTGATTTATATTTATTGTATGCTGGCCATTCGATTCAACCGTATCGGAAAGAAAAATCAAGTCGCATTCCGCATCGCGCTCCAAGAGAAGGGACGCGCTCCGGGACGGAAGCATGTGGAAATGCTCGGAAGTTACGATCCGCACATGAAACAATCCGTGCTCAAGAAAGACCGTATCCTCTATTGGATCGCCCAAGGCGCCCAGCCTTCGGATTCGGTGCACAATCTTTTCGTTCGGGAGGGTCTTTTGGCTGATCCGAAGCGGGCGATCAAGATGGAGAAGCCGGCAGTCAAGGAGGAACCGGCTCCGGAAGCCGAAGCTCTGGTCGCTGAGAAAGGAGTTGCCGAAGAGGTTGCGGAGGCTCCGAAAGAGGCTGCTGCGGAAGTCGCCCCAGCCCCTGTCGAAACGGTCACCGAAGAGAAGGCGGCATAGTTGACAGGTACGCGGAAGAGTCGTACAATGATGTTTATAGTTTTGTTTCCACAGACATGAGGCAGTCCCGATGGATTTCGAAGACGAAGCCCTCACGAGGAAACAGGAAGCGCATCCGCTTCCTTTGTCTGCGGGAAACCGCAGTTTTTTGTTTGTACAAATCATTATGATGAAGAGAGCTGAAAAAGAAGCATTGCTGCAGGAAGTCGTAGAAAGCGTCAAGGAGGCCAAGGCATTGGTATTTTCCGACTACAAAGGAGTATCTGTAAAGCAGCTTTCGGCTATCCGTGCCGAGCTTCGCAAGAGCGGTTCCCGGTTTCAGATACTCAAGAAAACCATTCTTAATATCGCCCTTCGCGATGCCGGAGTGTCGGTTAATGTGCGGGAATTCGAAGGCCAGATCGCTGTGGCATTCTCTACCGATGAAGTGTCGGCAGCCAAGGCGATCGCGGAGTATGTCAAGGCGAACAAGGACATGAAGCTTACCATCGTCGGAGGAGCCCTTGAAGGAAAGGCGTTGTCTGCGGCGGAGGTGAAGGCTCTTGCCCTTTTGCCGTCGAAAGATGAGCTGCGAGGAGTGCTCGCCGGAACGCTCCAGGCTCCGATCGCCGGATTTGTGCGAACGCTGTCGGGAAATATTTCCGGACTGGTCAGGGTGCTTTCACTCGTAGCCGAGAAGAAAGCATAGAGACGCATAAGAGTTTTCCAAAGTTAATAAGATCATTAATGTCAAAAGTATGAGCGAAGAAGTGAAAAAAGAAGAAGTCGTAGTGCCGGCAAAGTTCGAGAAGCTTGTGGCTGAAATCGAGAAGATGAGCGTGCTTGATCTCTCGGAGCTCGTGAAAGTGCTGGAGGAGAAGTTCGGCGTGTCTGCAGCGGCTCCGATGATGATGGGTGCCATGCCGGCGGCCGGAGGCGCGGCGGAGGCCGCAGAAGAGAAGACGGAGTTCGATGTAGAGCTCGCCGCGGCCGGGGATCAGAAAATCAACGTAATCAAGGCCGTCCGCGAAGTGACCGGACTCGGATTGAAGGAGGCGAAGGATCTGGTTGATGCCGCTCCGAAAGTCATCAAGGAGAAGGTATCCAAGGCCGATGCGGAAGAGATGAAGAAGAAGCTCGAAGCAGTCGGTGCGACTGTGACTCTCAAATAATTTCTTCGAAGAGCCGATCGAGGAACCCTCGGGTGGAAACACCCGGGGGGTCTTCTTTTTTATAGGCATGAAGAAGATGAAGTGGAGGTTTTTTTCTTTTTGTTCTATACTGTAGAGAAGATTTTCATTATATTGTTCGAGTATGGAATATTTCGGAGTTGACTTGGTTGAGGCCATAAAGACGGCAGGATACGCGGGGCTCTTCGGAATCGTTTTCGCGGAAACGGGACTTTTTTTAGGATTTTTTCTGCCCGGGGATAGCTTGCTTTTTGTCGCCGGATTCCTCGCCTCGCAAGGATTTTTCTCCGTGATTCTGCTCATATCGCTTATCTTCATCGCGGCGGTACTCGGGAATATCGCGGGGTATGAATTCGGCCGGCGGATCGGTCCGCGCATCTTCAACAAAGAGGATTCGTTGCTTTTCAAGAAAGAACATATCGTCCGGACGCAGCGGTTTTATGATAAGTACGGGGGGAAAACCATCATGATAGCCCGATTCATGCCGATCGTTCGCACCTTCGCACCGATTCTTGCGGGTGTTGCGAATATGCCGTATCGTCAATTCCTGGTCTATAACATCGCGGGTGCTTTCGTGTGGGTGGTCGGGCTTACGCTGCTTGGGTACTTTCTCGGCTCTCTCGTGACGGATGTCGACAAATATCTGCTCCCGATCGTTCTTGTCATCATCGTGCTCTCTTTTCTTCCCGGGTTCATCCATTTTTATCAGGAACGGAAGGAAATAAAAAAGAAACTGGAGGAAGCCGGCACCAAGAAAGACCTGTCTACCTAATTTTGACTTTTTTCGATTTTAATGTATAGTAAATCAAGCGTACTTTTGCGCTTGTTTTTCCCACGGAGGGATCATGAAAAAATCGATGCTCGTTCTTTTAGGCGTTGTCTCTTTTCCGGCCTTGGCCGCGCAAGTCTCTTTTACCGAGGAGGGGCAGGTAGTCCGTATCGAGCCTCGAATTCGGTATGTTACCGAACGCGTTCGTGAGTGTTGGAACGAAGAGGTTCCCGTTCAATCGGCAGATCGCCCCCGCTCGTATGGCGGCGCGATTATCGGGAGCATCACCGGGGGCATCGTGGGCAACCAGGTGGGCAAGGGAAACGGGAAAACCGTCGCGACCGCAGTCGGTGCGGCGATCGGCGCTCTGGCCGGTGACAACATCGATAATGATGGCCATCGCGCTCCCGCGGTTCAATACCGAACGGAGCAGCGCTGTAATTCTATCCCGCAGCAGCAAGAACGACAGGATGGATACGATGTGACGGTTCGTTTCCAGGGCCGCGATATCGCGTTTCAGATGCGGGAAGACCCTGGATATGGGAGGATTCCGCTCAACTTCGTCGGAACCGTTACGCCCGGTCGCGCGAGATGGTAATAGTTTTTCTTACAGGTTTGCTTCAAGCAAGCCTGTTTTTTTATTGTCCTGTTTTTCACAATAATGATTTCTGCGGGGAATATCATTTTCTGGTATACTGGACATCTATGAAGGCATTTTTCTCTTCAAAAATCATCCTTTTTATCCTTTTGGTCGCGATCCTCGGTTGGGCCATGTATTGGTTCGTGGTATTTTCTGAAAAACAGCCAGAAATTATGGAGGAGCCCGCGGAAGCAGCGCTCCCTGCGCCCGCCCTTGTCCCTGAAACGACTGTGGCGGAGCCTCAAAAAATCATACGGCCCTTGCCGCCTCCGCCCCCGCCACCGTCGATGGAGCGCATGAAGCGGGAGGGATGCGTCGCTGACGGACTTCTGAACGGAGACTTCCCCAAGGATGGGAAGACGATCGAACTCGTGAATAATTCCAAGTGTTACTACCTCTCTCGCGCGATTGAAACCTGGCTTGAGCCGCCCGACTGGAAGGATATCGATGAAAACCGAGCCAAGCTGCGAGCCGATCTGCTTCCCGGAATGTTTTTGGCCGAAGCCATAGATATCAAGCGGAACTATTATTATCCTGATGAGAATCGCGATTTTGATTTCGGTGATATGTGCCGGAAGGGTTCGAAGAATTTTTGGGGTGAACATACCTGTAAGCCGAGCTTTGCCCGGGAGGAATATAGGAAGTATGTCCGATTCATCACCCGTGCCGCCATGGATCGGAATATACAGGTGTTTTTGATCGGGCAAGTGTACCATCAGGACGCGAAGGATCAGGAAGATACGATAGTTCCGGAAGTGGTGGCGGACATGCGCCAATATGCCGCCATCCGAGGCATGACGATCTTTATCGGCGCACAGACGAATGATATCGATAACCCGGAGTACCTGAAGCTCTTTGACTTCATCGAAGGAGGGGTGGGTATCGACGCGGCAGGGAACATCGAAAGCGGGCCTTGTTTTTCTCGGTGGTGGAAAAAGGAAGGGGATTGGTGTTGGGGATTATTGTGGCATGAGCGCTTCGCGAAAAACGCGAGAAATGTATTCCTGCATTTTGACTGGAGCGGAAAAATCGGAGATGACATGAGCACCTATACGAGAATGGACGCGGAGACGCGGGCCCGCACGGTCCGGAAGCTCTACGGGTATTTCACCGAGCGGGGCATGGGATTTCTTCTTCCGTATGTGGCGAGGCTCCATGTCGACAATGGGGGTTGTTATGGTCCCGCTAAGCGATACTATACTCCGGATAATCGTTTCGGCTGTAAGGATGAGGCGGTGATGAATGAACTTTTACAGAAAGCACGAGCGACGCCTTGATCCTTCCAGGAAAAATTGGCGCAACGCGTAGTTCATCGCAAAAGGAAAAGCTTCTCTTGAAATATCATATCTGATACGCCGAAGAGAGCGTCGAGAGAAGCCATGGGATGGCGATCATGATGCCGATCAGGGGAAGCGCGAAGGTGACCGCTGTCGCGATAAGCGTCCAGAGGAAATATTTCCGCGTCTTCTCGACGGAAGCATATATCGCGTCGAGCTTTTTTTCCTGAAGGGCGAGGCGTTCGGAGAGTTCTGGTTCCATAGGAGTGGGTAATAATATCAAGTTCAAGGGAGCGAGATCAAACCTCGTATACATTATGCTGAACGAAAAATATTCCTTCACTATTTTCTGGTATAGTGCCTATCAAATTCCAAAGCTTTTTTATTCGAAGCACCACGGTATCAAACTGCTCCTCAGAGAGAGGATCGCCCTCGGTCCACTTTCTCAGTAATCCATCTTCTCCATGGACCCAATGGGTGAGTGTTCGATGGCAGGCAAGGAGCCATGGTCTTGCCGCTTTTCTCGCTTGCAGTGCGGCTTCCACATCGATTTCTTCTCTTTCTATGGCTTCTTCCAAGCTTGTTGCTCCAAATGCAGCCACTGCTTTGTCGAGCATTTCAGAGATGAGCTGATACTGCGCCTCTCTTTCGAGCGGAGGGTCGAGGAGCTCCCACCCCGCAGGGAATTCTGTTTTTGAGTCATTTTTCGCCGCTTTGAGTATTTCCTGGCTTGGAGTAGGAGTCTCGTTCACTTTACCGGCATTTTTTCTGGCGGCCAGGGTGGATTCGCGCCCGTCGTCCCACTCCCTAGTGTTTTCATCATAATGGGACAGAGTACGGCCTCCCGGAATCCAGTCGTTGTCATCCAGGCTGCCATTGCAATAGGCCACATCGATACTGGTGATGGGCACGTTTGCACTTGCCCTTCTGTACGCATAGACAGCCGTTATTCCTTTTTCATCCATGACCGAAACCTCATAGAGATTGATACCCTTTTCATCCTCCTTTTTCCTTTCCTCTTTGAAATTTTTATCCCCGATCAATGCCTTCATCCGCATGACTATTTCTTCCAGTGACGGGAAACGAGGTTCCTTTTCAACTGAGGGCGTTGGGTTTTCAAAGTCCATAGATCTTTTTAAAAAATAGAATGTTGGGGAGGATGGGATCGAACCATCGTATGGGGGCTTCAAAGGCCCCTGCCTTACCGCTTGGCTACTCCCCAGAGGTCGTGTTCGCCTCACGCAACGAGCGGAGCCGATACAGACGATATCTCTTGCAAACTTCAGGTTCTTTTACATTCACTTGCTCTAGACCACGCTTCCCCCGAATGCCGCGAGCGCCTGGGAAACGAGGGGTTGATCCGTTTTTGCCTCCTCTTCGCCTACCACGACCGCGACCCGGGTTTTTGTCGAGAGAATAGTATCAAATGCCTGGGCCAAGGTCAACTGATTGCTTTTGTCGGCGAGGCGGTCCTTGTGAAAGGGGAATCGGACCGAAAGAGTGATGAGGTTTCCCTCTGCGTTGATGGGCTTGGCATTGGTGAGGGCGAGCGTGAGAGAGGCGTTGAGTTTGGTCGCTTCCCTGATGATGTCTCGCCATCGGTCTTTGACATCGTGAAGAGAAAATGCCGACGCTTTCATGCTCTTTTCGAGAGGGTCCGTTTCATTTGTCTCCTTGACCTTCGTTGTTTCGGGGAGCGGTTTCGAAGGAGCAGGAATGCGGGTGGGTGTCGGAGAGGTGATTGTTGCCGGAGGAGGGGATTTCGATCGGTTTTCTTTCGAGGGAGGTATATCGCTTCCTCTTTCGGATACGGGCTTATCGGGGGGAGTCGTTTTGTCATTCGAGGCTGTGCTCGTGATGAATTTCACAAGGGCGATTTCGATCGGGAGCTCCGGAATCGAGGCGGTTTTCGTATCGATGGAAGCTTTTTGGAAAAGCTCTATGAGCAGGACTATATCGTCCGTCGAAAGAGCGGCAAGAATCTTTGTCAGCGTTTCGCGCTGTTCTTTCGTGAACGAGAGAAGGTCATCCGATACGGCTTCTCGGCTGATGCTGGCAAGAAGCATGATGCGAAGATATTTGAGCCAACCTTGGGAGAAGAGGGAAAAATTTTCTCCGGCGGAAGAAAGATCTCGAATGAACGAAAGCGAGGCGACCAGGTCCCGGTTGGCGGCGAGGGAGGCAAGCCGTTCGAGTTTTTCTTGGCTCGTAGTACCGAGTATGAGCGCGGCATCATCCTCGGTGATAGGCCCTTCCTGAAGCGAGGCCACCTGGGTCAGAAGGGATTCCGCGTCCCGCATCCCTCCTTCGGCTGAGAGCGCGATCATGCGAAGCGCGGCGGCCGTAATTTCGATCTTTTCTTGCTCCACGATCCGCTCGAGTTTTTCGATGATCTGATCGACCGGAAAACGGGAGAGATCGAATCGTTGGCACCGGGAGAGGATGGTTTCGGGAACTTTGTGAAGGGCGGTCGTCGCCAGGATGAAGATCGCGTGGAGAGGCGGTTCCTCCAGTGTTTTGAGGAACGCGTTCCATGCCCCCGGTGAGAGCATGTGCGCCTCGTCTATGATGTAGATCTTGTAGCGTCCGGAGTGGGGAGGGGTGGGCACACCTTCGAGGATTTCGCGCATCTTGTCGACCTGCGTGTGGGTCGCGGCATCGAATTCGATGATGTCCATGGAGCGGCCATCTTGTATGAGAAGACAATTTTGACAGTGTCCGCAGGGATCGGCTCCTTTCCGCTCGGTGCAATTGACAGCTTTGGCAACGAGGCGGGCGAGCGTGGTTTTCCCGGTTCCTCGAGGGCCGGTGAAGAGGTATGCGTGTCCGACCTGGTTGCGCTTGATCGCGTTTCTGAGCGTGCGGACTATGTGCTCTTGCCCGATCATTTCAGCGAAGGTCTTTGGGCGATAGGTGCGGTAGAGTGCGATCATAGGTTTCTTTTCTTTCATTGTATCAAAAAAATCGCCTCACTGAAATGGGGGCGATCCCGGACTCTTCGAGAGGATTGGCTACCGTTTGAATACGAAGAGTTTGTATCCGATAAAATTCCAAACGAGCGAGGCTCCGGTGGCAAGAAGCTTTCCCACATTTGCCCAAAGCTGCGGGGAGAGACCGAACATCGGCGTGAGAAGAGTCGTGAAAAGAGTGACGATTCCGCTGTTTATTCCTGCTCCGAGGAAGCTCACGGTGAGAAATTGTATGAATTTGGTGTCTTCGCCTTCCTTTTTGAGATCCTGAAATGTCCAGTGCTTGTTCATGAAATAGCTGTTCACCACCGCGACACTGAAGGACATGAGATTGATCACAAAAAGGCCTCCTCCGGATGTTATTCCCGTGGTAAAGATGAGAATGTTGAACAGCGTGAGATCGATCGCGGTATTTATTCCTCCGACCAGGAGAAATTTGGAGAATTGTCGGATGATCCGGTGCATCCGGGTCTCTTCCGCGGCAGTATTTTTTTCGGGCATGGATGTAAAGGGATGTGATTATGGCTCTGACCTCTGTTTGCTATGCGGTCACGGAATCTTTTTGTTCCGTTTTCTCTTTCATTTCCATTTCGAGCTCTTCCATGTCCCGGATCCAATCATCCAGGGGATTGAGGGTTGCCGAGGGCGTGGTTTCGGTGGGCACTTCCTCCTTCTCCGAGGTGGTCGAATCATCCTTCAACGAATCTTTCCAGCTTTCCATTTTGACAGTCGTGGCGCTTTGGGCGGTTTTCGCCGCAGCCAAGGCTTCCTCGGGAACAAGCGCGCCTTTGCGAAGGACATTCTCTATGACCGCGAATGTGGCATTGAGATTGCGCGGAAGAAGAATCGCGACTTCGTCTCCCGGTTCGAGGCGAAAGTAGGTTATGGAGGCAAGCAGGATACGGAATATCTGGTTATCGGCCACGATTTGATAGTTCCCGCGCTCGTCTTGCGTTACGATTCCGATGGCATGCCGCCGTTCCGTGGGGCCGACTTGCTTGTATATGAATGATCCGTCGTGAGTGATCGTAAGCTTGAGCATGTCTCCCTCCACCAGCTTTGATTTTGAGGCGTAGTTGGCCGGAACCGGATACTGTTTCCCATCGGTTCCCATCATGAATTGGCCGTCAAATGTTCCCTGAACGACCGTGCCTTCCTCACCGTCTTCCTCGCTTTTTTTCGGCCGGCCGCTTTTCTTTTTTCCTTCGATCTGAAGGAGCATCGATTTCGCGCCCTGTATGGTTCTTTCCGCGTTCATGATCATGTCGCGGAGCGCTTGTATTTTCATCGCCTGATCGGCGGCTCCCCCGAGCTCGTCATTTTCCCCTAGAGACATATTTTTTATATTAGTGTTCTGGCAGCTTTTATATAGATGATAGTAGTATAGTATTTTTTTGAAAAGAAGCCAAGCTCGACTTCGTCAAGCGCCGTTTCGAGGAAGGATGACCTTGCGCGCTCGATACCACTCCTCTCGTCCATGATCTTGGGGAAGTCCCGTTCGTGTGCCGGCTCTTGACAAAATTTGAGAATGTGCGATAGTATTATTTACTCATTAAATCACAATATCATGAAGTCTCAGGCAAACCCCATCTTGGAAAAAAGCCAGAAAATGACTGAAAAGGGGTTTTCATTTTCTCAAGCACTCGCATCCTTTATGGAAGGTCTTTCTCCTCGTACGAGGGATATCATTTCGGCTCGTTTCGCTTTGGGAGGAGGGTCAGTCAAAACTTTGGAGGAAATCGGTTCGACCTACGGCATCACTCGCGAGCGCATCCGTCAGATTTTGGGGAGCGCTTTTTCTGCCGTGAGGCATCAGAGGGAGCATCCTCTTTTCAAGGAGGCGGTGGCGACTATCGAAACCGTGCTCAGATCCCATAGCGGCATCATATCGTATGAAGAGCTCTTCACCCTCGTGGCGGGAGAGTCGAAAAAAGAACAAGGAGCCGTGACATTTTTTTTGGAGTGTTTTCGTTCGATACGCATGGTGAAAGAGACTCCCGTCCGTCGCCGAGTGTTCGTTCTTGCCGATTTTTCTTTGGAAGCATGGGATGATGTTCAGGCAGCGGTTGAAAAGATTTTTGCCGGAGCCGATCACGCCCTGACCGAGGCGGAGCTTTTCAAGCGGGCGCAGAAAATGGGAGTGAAAATCGAGAAAAAAGTCTTTTTTGATTATCTGGCCGTCTCGGCTTCCGTGAGAAAAAACAGCTTCGGACGCTTCGGTCTTGCGCACTCAAGCGAGATCAGCCCACGAGGCACCAGAGAAAAAGCGTATCTTATTTTGAAAATGCATGGGTCGCCGCTTCACTTCAAGGATATCGCCACCCGTATCGATAAGAGCGGATTGCAAAAAAAAGGGAAAATCACTCATCCTCAGACGGTGCACAATGAATTGATCAAGGACAAGAAATTCGTTCTCATAGGAAGGGGTCTGTACGCGTTGGCAGAATGGGGGTATGCCAGGGGGACTGTCCGCGAGGTCCTGAAGACGATACTTGAACAACATCGAGCGCCGATGGCACGGGAGGATATCGTGGCGGCCGTTGCAAACATGCGGCAAGTCAAGCGTTCGACGGTGATCATCAATCTTAATACCTTTTTTGAAAAAGTCGGCAAAGACGAGTATACTGTAAAGCGTTGATTCCGCGCGCCCTCGTTTGAATATACAATAGGCGTCCTCCCTACGCGCAACGACGCGAGGAGACCGTCTCGACATACATGAACATTCTTTTGGCATCTTTCGGTCAGCTCCTCCACGGTATTGGGACGATGTTTTCCCTTTTTGCCGATGTCTGGTACTTCATGCTGCCGCCGCTCCTCTATCCGCTCTTCAAGTCGCTGTGGGTGGATCACATCCATGGCCGGTATGGGCAGACGCTTCAATTCGTCCTTCTCGAGATAGTCCCTCCGAAAGAGCTGGAGAAGAGTCCGAAGCTCATGGAGTCGGTTTTTTCCGGGCTTGCCGGCGTGATGAAGGGATTCAATGCCGTCGAGGAGTTCATCCAGGGTCAGTTTCCGGCTTCTTTCAGCTTGGAAATCGTGAGCCGCAGCGGGGTGGTGCATTTTTATATCCGCACTCAAAAATCGTTCCGCAATCTTGTGGAGGCGCACTTCTATGCGCAGTATCCCGATATGGAAATTTCGGAAGTCGCCGACTATATCGACGATGTGCCTCGGACGCTTCCGAATAACGACTGGGACTTGTGGGGGACGGACTTCGAATTGGTAAAGCCGGATCTGTATCCTATCAAGACCTATCCCTCTTTCGAAGAAGAGGTGACGGGGAAGATGATCGATCCCTTGGCCGGAGTGATAGAGGCGCTGGGCCGTCTCGGTCCCGATCAGAACATGTGGCTTCAGTTCATCATCTCTCCCGAGAGAGATGATTGGTATAAGACGGGACAGGCGACGGTCGATGCTTTTTTGGGGAAAGAAAAAAAAGCCTCCAAAGGAATCCTGGGGAATTTGTGGCAGGACCTCGTCGATGTGTTCGTCAACATCATTCCGGGGCTTTTTGGTCCGCCTTCTTTTTCTTCCGCGCCGGCCGAAGAGAAGAAACAAGAGCAGCCGATCGAATTCCGCCTTTCCCCTGGGCAGAAGGAGGTGCTCAAGGCTCTCGAAAGCAATCTCGGCAAGCAGATGTTCGCCGTGCGGATGCGACTTCTCTATGTGGGACGGCGTCCCGGGTTCGACAAGACCAATATTTCCATAATCATGGGAGCACTTAAGCAGTTCAATGACCAGAACCTTAATGGGTTCAAGCCGAACGATGTTTCAAAGACCTACGCCAACTATCTTTTCGTGACCAAGCGCCTGCGGTATCGACAGAGGCGGATTTTCAATCGTTATCTGGCGCGTGATCCGAGCGCCGCAGCGAAGATGTGCAAGCTTTCTACGGAAGAGCTTGCCACGCTGTTTCACATGCCGGACATGTCGGTCATGGCTCCCGCCTTTTCGCGGGTGGCGGCGAAGCGGTCGACCGCTCCCTCCAATCTCCCTATCCTTGAAGAATAACGCCCTATGTCAGAACAAAACGAAATCAGTTTTTTCGCCCGTACGGACTTCCGCAATCAGAGTCGGATTTTCGGCATCAAGACTGATGATAGACGGCGGCACATGTATATCATCGGCAAGACGGGCATGGGCAAGACGAACCTGCTCGAAAACCTCGCCATTCAGGATATCAAGCATGGCAAGGGCGTGGCGTTCCTCGATCCGCACGGTGATACCGCGGAAAAACTCATCAAGGCGATTCCCACGAACCGCATCAATGATGTCATTTATTTCAATCCGGCCGATCAAGACTTTCCTATCGCCTTCAATGTGATGGAAAATATAAATCCCGAGTACAAACACCTTGTGGCATCGGGGCTTGTCGGTGTATTCAAGAAGTTGTGGGCGGACTCCTGGGGACCGCGGCTCGAGTACATCCTGCGCAACGCCATCTTGGCCTTGCTTGAATATCCGGGTTCCACGCTTCTCGGGGTGACGCGCATCCTCGTTGACAAGGAGTATCGGGAAAAGGTGGTGGCCAACATCACCGACCCCGTCGTCCGGGCGTTCTGGGTGGATGAGTTTTCCAAATGGAACGATCGGGTCCTCCAGGAAGTCATTTCTCCGATACAGAACAAAGTGGGGCAGTTCCTTTCGACCACCCTTATCCGCAATATCGTGGGTCAGACGAAATCCTCTTTCGATGTCCGTGAAGCCATGGATAGCGGGAAGATCCTCATCATGAACCTCTCGAAGGGTCGCGTCGGCGAAGACGCGAGCGCCCTTATCGGAGCGATGATGATCACGAAGATCCAGCTTGCCGCCATGGAGCGGGTCGACATGCTCGAAGAGGAGCGGAAAGATTTCTATCTCTATGTCGACGAGTTCCAGAATTTCGCGACGGAGTCTTTCGCCAACATCCTCTCCGAGGCGCGAAAGTACCGGTTGAATCTCGTGCTCGCGAACCAATATATCGCCCAGCTCGACGAGAAAGTGAGCGATGCGATTTTCGGAAATGCCGGGACGATCATTTCTTTCCGTGTGGGAGCCGCGGACGCGGAATCTCTGGAAAAGGAGTTCGAGCCGGTTTTTACCATGAACGATATCGTCAATCTCCAGAAGTACAACATCTATCTCAAGCTCATGATCGATGGGATCGCGGGGGACGCGTTTTCCGCGACCGTCCTTCCGCCGATATCCATCGAGGATACTTTGGTCAATGAGGAAAAGGTCATACGAAACTCCCGTGAGCGGTATACGGGCTCGAAGCAGGAGGTCGAAGACAAGATCAATCGATGGAGCGGAATGCTTACGGCGGGGGAGCGCGCCGAATTGGCGCAAAAAAAAGCGGCGCCCCTTCTTAAGACTTATACGCCCACGGCACTGCCTCGCGTGACAGCCGCGCCCCCTGTCGCAGTGTCTCCTGCCAAGCCGCTCCCTCTTGCCGCGAACAAGCCGGCCGCGCCTATCTTGAAACATATCGCGCCTATCCGTCCGCATAGGAGAGAAGAGCTATCAAGCGTCGATCCCGTAAAGATCGAAGAGCCGCTTCCTTCTTCGCTCTCGTTTCCATCGCCCGAGCCTGCCGCGCCTCCCTCCCCATCGGTCATTGCTCAGGCACCTCTTTCCGAAGAAGGGAATAGCGTCCTTCCGGGGCCGCTTGATCATTTTCTTGACGCGTCCGCTGCGATGCAAACGTCGCCTTTGAAGGATGTTTCGAAGGAAGAGTCTTCGGTCGCTGAGCACCCCCTTGTTGTTCCAAGCCCGGAACCTCCGCCTTCGCATGAGCCGGAAGAGAAGCCTTCTTATCCGGCGCTTTGCGCGACTTGCAACATGGAAATACGCGTTCCTTTCAAGCCTGACGCGAGCCGTCCTACTTTCTGCAAGGAGTGTTTCAAGAGTCATCAGCGGAAACTTGCGAAAGAACGGGAAAAGCGCCAATCTCTTGCGGACATGGCGGAACCTGCCGTAGTCCGGCCGCGGGTATCGTCGCCTCCGCCCGCGCCGAAGCGTTCCCTTTCCGCCCGCGTTTACGAACCGACGAGAGCCCCGCTTTCTTTGGCGCAATCGACGCTGATCGCTCCAAGGAAATTCAAGTCATTGCAAAAACGCTCGGCGCCCGACCTCGGCGCGGTTCGAGACATCCTCGAGCACACGAAACATTCTTCATGAACTTGAAACAGAGACATTGCCTCCTATTTCTTTTCGCGGCTTCGGTTGCGTGTGGGGTGTTTTTCTTTTTCCTCCGGGCGCTCCCGCAGGCAAGCATGTCGCTTGGCGTGTATGAGGCTTATCGGAGAGGGGGAAATTTCTATCGCGGAGTGGATAGGGCCGCCTTGCACGTGGATGAGCGATGGCTTGCGGCGCTCCTCTTTGAAAGGTGGCGTCCAGCGCTTGAGAGAGATGCGCAGGCACGATCTTTCGATCCTTTCGAGAAGGCGCTTTCCTCTTCGTGGGGAGTCCCGGATGTGTTCTCTTTGCCCGTCGCCACTCGCGTAGGGGATCGTCTCGGGTATGAAATTTCTCCTTCCTACCGGATGTTCTTACGGGATCCATGGGATGATCTTCTCTTGCGTGCTTTATATTGCGATGTATATGGCTATACGCCGCAAGATTTTCAGGTGTTAGGCAGACTCGTTCCTGACCAGGGGTATACCGATACGCATGTCCTTCTCGCGCTTTTATTTCTTCGGGAAAACGGCTGTTACGATACGCCTGAGCGGGAAAGGGCCATGCGGTCGGTAGTCGAGCGGGTATCTCAGGCGGCGGAAAACGACAAGGAATGGAGCGACCTTTATTCGGAACGAATAGCATTTCTTTATTTTGCCGGGGAGGGCGAGCGGGTGAAGCCGGAGTGGATTAGGCGAATTGTTGCCGCCCAAGAACGGGGAGGCGGTTTTCGGGATCCTCTTTTCGGCGACGAGCCGAACGCCCATTCCACCGGCCTTTCATTGCTTGTGTTCCGATATTTTCTTGAGCAAGCAAAGGAGCCTTCCTTTTTCGCGCCTCTTGATGAAAAACGGTGATTGTTTCATTCGAAATTTCCTGCTATCATGAAAACACTTGTATGGAATTCAGAAAGCGGCATAAAAAACTATATTTTTTCTGGGTCGTCGTATCCTTTCTCGTGGCTTTCTCTATGGTCGGCTTTCTTCTCGCGCCTCTTTTTTATTGAAAAGACGCAACACGGGATACGGATAAAGAGCTGAATTCTCTCATGGTATCAATATGAAGTCGATGTCCCTTATCATCCGTATTTCTGCCGTGGTATTCCTCATCGGCATCTTGTTCGTGGCTTTCTCCGCATGGAAAGAGATGGAGAGATCCAAGCGGATCGAGGGCGAAGTCGAGAAGCTGCGATCCGAAGCGAATCGCATCCGAAAGGAGAATCAGACCTTGGTTGAAAAGATCGCCTATTTTTCCACCGAGGATTTCGAGGAACGGGAGGCGAAAGACAAGCTCGGGATGAAAAGAAAGGATGAGGAAGTGGTTGCTATCGACGCGGGGCTTACGGCAAAAGGCCTGCCTTCGGGTGAGTCCGGTGACTCATCGAAGAATGGAAAAGAGGATGCCCCGAATTATATGTTGTGGTTGAAGGTGTTCACGGACGGAGCCTTCCCGAGGAATTAAATGAACTAGCGTATTTGTATGAACAAACACATGGAAGCCGTTCGTCGGAAGTGGAATGATTTTCATTTGAGCGCGTGGGCGCTCGGGGTAGGCAGCGCGTTTGTCATCGTTCTCGTCATCGCGGTGCTTTTCGCCTATGCCCTTCCTTCCGAGTGGTCAATAACGAAGAAAGCTCGGAGCGTTCTGCCGCTCCCTATGGTAAGCGTGGCGGGTCATCCGACGGCTTCCTATCGGGAGGTGGGGAACAATCTTTCGGCGGTGCAAAGATTCTATGAAGCGCAGGATTTCGCCTCTTTGGGCATGCGGGTCGATTTTACGACTTCTGATGGGAAAAAACGGCTGAAAATCAGGGAGCGGGAAATCATCAACAAAATGGTGGAGGATGAGGCGATGCGGATCTTGGCCCGACGGGAAAATATCCGGATAAGCGAAGCCGAGGCTTCCGCGGCGGTCGCGCGCGAGCTCGAGAAAATCGGGGGATCGGAGCAGAATGTGAAAGAAAAGCTGAGTCGCCTGTATGGGTGGAATCTCGCGCAGTTCCAAGACAAGGTCGTGCTTCCGAGTCTGTATGAAGAGGCTTTGGTGTCCGTGTTCGATACGAAATACGCGGATTCTTCCCAGGCGCAGGAAAAAATAGAGAAGGCGGCTCAGAATCTCGCTCTTGGCCGGACATTTTCCGACACCGCCATGGAATATTCGGAGGGGCGGACGGCCAAATCAGGCGGGGACATGGGTTGGTTCGCTTATCCCGATCTTATCGAGCCTTTGCAAAAAGCGGCGCAGTCTCAGGAGGTCGGTGTTCCCGGCGCCATTCTCGAAAGCGGGCTCGGCTTTCACATACTCCTCGTAAATGAGCGGAAAAAAGAAGGGGATGCGGAGCGGGTCCGCGTGAGCCAGATCTTTGTCAAGAAGAAGACATTCGGAGAGTGGCTGGCTATGGAAATGTCGAATATGTCTATCCGGGTACTGGCTCCGGAGTATGAGTGGAATAAGAGCGACGCTCGCGTCGAATTCAGCGATCCGAAACTTCGCGAATTCGAGACGGAGCTTCTGAAGAAATCCGAGGGAGACGCCTCGCTTATTTTCTGAGAATCGATAGTCGGGCTGTTCTTTAGGCGTCGATCAATTTTTGTGGAATTCCATAAAAAGAGATAAGTTGTAATGTTATGAAAGAAAACACTTTGGAGAACGAGAAGGAAGAGATGGGGCCTGGAGAGTCCCGCTCTGATCGGAAAAGAGGCAGGGAAAACGCGGGCACGCTCCGGCTTTTTGTCGGTATCGCTTTTATCTCTTTTATTTTCGGAACGCTTGGGGCTCTGTGGGCGCCTCGCTTTTTGGAAAAATTGGGTGTAGAGGAGTCTGTTCAGCAAACTCCGCGAGAAGGGAATAAGAAGCCACCTGTTTTCGTGCGAGAAAGAGTCGTGGAGGAGGATTCCCTTGTGGTTGACATCGTGGCCAAAGCCTCTCCCGCCGTGGTATCTATTGTGGTCTCAACGGATGTCACAGCCGTCACCAATAATCCCTTTTTCAATTCTCCTTTTTTCTTCCCAAACCAGATACCGCCGAACGGTCCAGGGACTGATTCTTCTCAGACTGAGCGGCAGCGAGTGGGAAGCGGAACGGGATTTTTCGTTTCAGCTGATGGATTGATCGTTACGAACAAGCATGTGGTTAAGGACGAGGGAGCTATTTATACGGTGTTGCTTGACGGTGGGAAAGAAGAGCGAATGGCAACCGTGCTTGCGCGCGACCCCGTAAAGGATTTGGCGATCCTCAAGATCGAAGGGACGGGTTTCCCTATGCTCGAACTCGGAGATTCGGATCTTCTCAAAACGGGGCAGACTGTCGTAGCGATCGGCAACTCTTTGGGGGAGTTTTCAAATTCGGTGAGCAAGGGAATCATTTCCGGCTTGGGAAGAGATGTGACCGCGGGCAGCGGCTTCGGCGATGAGGAACTCTTGTCCGATATCATTCAAACGGATGCGGCTATCAATCCCGGAAACTCAGGCGGGCCGTTGCTTGATATCTCCGGGAAAGTCGTCGGCATCAATGTTGCGACCGCGCGCGGGGCGGAAAATATCGGGTTCGCTCTTCCGTCGAATCAGTTGAAGCGGATCGTCGAAGATGTGAAAGCGACCGGTAAAATATCGGTAGCGTACATGGGGGTGCGATACGCGCTCCTTGATGCGCGCTCCATGAAGGAGAACAACCTCCCGTTCGATTACGGAGCACTCGTATTGCGGGGGACGGAACCGAGCGATCTTGCGGTGCTGCCCGGATCGCCTGCCGACAAGGCGGGAATCGTAGAAGGGGATATTCTGCTTGAAGTCGAGGGACAGAAAATAGATACGAAGCTACCGCTCGGGAATATTTTGGCGCAATATCGTCCCGGAGATTCCGTTACCGTCAAGGTCTGGCGTAAGGGCGAAACCAAAGATGTTCGTGTGACGCTCGAAGAACGGAGGGAGTAAGAGGAAAGCCTGGCAAAGAAAAAACCGACCTTATGATCCTGACCTTTACAGTATAAGGGAATCATGAGGTCGGCTTGATCATCCGCTAATGGCCGCTTTTATTTTTGATAAGGCTCGGGGACCGAATCGTTCATCGCTGCAAACTTGCTTTGCCTTCGAATACCCGTTATTTTAAGGGAGCGTTCCGATCGATTCTTTTCTCCCACGGCCATGCTTTTCCATTTCAGTATTTTTTTCTGGTCCGGAGCTTTTTTTCTCGTGATGCGGTTTCTAGCCGCAAACGATCAGCTGTCGTTTTGGGAGTCCTATCTCTCTTCCGTCTTATTTCTTGCGATCATTTCCCTCGTTTCTGCCAAGAAAATCACGAGACGGCTTCGAAACAGCTTCATTCCGCTTCTTCTTTCCGTGTCAGCGCCTTCGCTTATCGCCTTCATCGATTCGCCGGCGGAACAATATGTTTTTTCCTTGCTTTCCTCCGGTATTTTTTATATCGCGTTCCTCGCCCTCTATAGGCTCCGTTTTGTTTCGTCGGATGAGACGGCGCGCACATTCCTGTCCATTTCCGCGCTCTCCGCGCTGTTCTTTTTTTACGCGGGAGAGTACGGGTTCTATCTTAATTTCGATGTTCCGCTTGCGACCTTGGTGATCGCGTTCGCGCTCGGATCATGTGGCGCGGCTTATCAGACGCTGTACTCGGCATTGCCGCGCGAGCGGAGCCGGGTATTTTTGTACGCGCTCGCGATCGGTTTTGGCATGGGCGAGATCGGGTGGGTGCTTTCCTTCTGGCCATTCGGATATCTGACGGCCGGCGCTACGGCCCTTTCGATCTTTTTCGTTTTGTGGGATATGGCGCTCTCCTTTTTCTTGGGCAAGCTGTCTCGGAAAAGAACGCTGACATATCTTTTCGTATCGCTTTTTCTGATCGGCCTTTTGATCGGGACATCCCCGTGGCGGATACAGGTGTAGAATATTTGGCTCCGGGCTGTTTCTTGCCTCAAGTCTCGATGTGTGGTATTCATTGAGTGGAGCTTTCTTCTTTTTTTCTATGCATCTATTCAAAAAAACAGTTTATTTCGTGCTTTTTGTCGGTTTTGTCTTCGTAGTGGGGGGAATAGGGGGTGTCGTGATGCGCGATCGGGTCATGCCTTCGCTGGTCGCCTTTTTCCCTTCGCTTTCGCGCATGAGTGTGTTCCAGGATCTGGCGGGAAAGGTGACGGTGATCGAAAAGACGGAGCAGCTCGTTGTTCGCGAGGATGATTCGGTGGATGCCATCGTGTCCCAGCCGTCAACCGCCGTGGTCAACATCATCACTTCCGAAACCAAGGAAACGAACGCTCAGATTTTCCGGACAGGGAACAGCCATACCGGGGTGCTGCTTACCAATGATGGCCTCATCGCGACCTATGACACTTTTCCTGAGATAAGCTTTTCTCAGGGAAGCGACTATGCCTACCGGGTATTGTTGTTTGATGGAAGCAGCCATGAGGCGAAGCTCGTTGGAAGGGATACCTTTACGAATCTCGTATTCTTCAAGATAGAAGGCACTTTCCCCGCGATCGCCTTCGGCAATTCGGATGAGGCCCGCCCGGGCAAGAAACTTGCCGTTATCGGAAATTCGTTTGAAGAATATCAGAACCGTTTTTCGGTGGGCGTCCTTTCCCAGCGGAACAAAGTATTCAATCTTTCAGGAAAAACGGTGGCTTCCTCGGAAAAATGGGAAGGGGTGCTTGATATGGACTTGGCGAATGCCGGGGAGTATATCGGAGGTCCGGCTGTCAATTTTCGCGGGGAAATGGTCGGAATGTTCGGACAGACGGTGCTTGATGGAAAGGCGTCATACTTTCTTATTCCCTCAAACGGCATTCAAGAATCCATGCGCCTCGCAATCGAACGGAGGCTCGACACGCGGGCCGCGCTCGGGGTGTACTATGTTTCTCTGACAAAGGCATCCGCGTTCGGGAACGGTCAACTGGTCGCGCGCGATAGGGGGGCTCTCATTTATACTCCTTCGGAAAAATCAGGGCTCGCCGTACTTTCGAATTCTCCAGCGGAAAAAGCCGGGCTTCGTTTCGGCGATATCGTCATCGCCGTGGACGGCAAGGAAGTCAATTTGGACAACCCGCTGTCCCTTGCCATCAGCCGTTTCAGCAAAGGTTCGAAGGTGGACCTCCTCGTGCTTCGCGGCGGCGCGGAACAGGTAATCGCGGTCCAATTATAGGTCACTGTCTTCGGAATCGATTCCCCGGCCTTCTTGCCGGGGATTTTTCTTTGACCAAAGCGTTGTTTCTCAGGTATGATGAAGCTGTTATTCTGTAGCGTTTACGATGTATGAGACAATCGCATCTCTTCACCATCCCGAGAAAAGAATCTCCCAAGGATGAAGAAAGCCTCAATGCCAAGCTCTTGATCCGAGCCGGATACATTCACAAGGAAATGGCCGGAGTCTATAGCTATCTGCCTTTGGGGCGGCGCGTGCTCGAGAAGGTGATGGGCATCATCCGGGAGGAAATGAACGGTATCGGAGGGCAGGAGGTGTCCATGGCAGCCCTTCAAAATCCTGAAGCATGGAAATTTACCGGCAGATTCGATGAGGGGGTGGTCGATGTGTGGTTTAAGACGAGGCTTAAGAATGATACCGAGCTTGGACTCGCCTTCACCCACGAAGAGCCTATGACCGCCATGATGCGTCCGTTCATCCGTTCGTATCGGGATTTGCCCCGTGCCGTGTATCAGTTTCAGACCAAATTCCGCAATGAGACGCGTGCGAAGTCGGGCATTATGCGCGGACGGGAATTCATCATGAAGGACCTCTATTCCTTTTCGCGCTCCCAGTCGGATCTCGATATGTTTTATGACGAAGTGGCGCTCGCGTACGATCGAATTTTCGCCCGTGTCGGTATCGGGGAGCGTACCTATAAAACCTTCGCTTCGGGAGGAGTTTTTTCCAAGTATAGTCATGAGTATCAGACGGTGTGCGATGCCGGCGAAGATACCATCTACATCGATGAGGAGAGTCGTATCGCTATCAATAAAGAGGTGCATACCGATGAGGTGATCGCGGACCTGCGCCTTGACGTGTCGAAGCTCGTCGAAAAAAAATCGATCGAAGTCGGAAACATCTTCAAGCTCGGGACGAAGTTTTCTGAGCCGCTCAATCTCACCTACAAGGACGAGGAGGGAGCTATGCTCCCGGTGGTCATGGGGTCATACGGTATCGGTCCCGGTCGCCTCATGGGGACGGTCGTGGAACTTTTTTCGGATGAGCGGGGATTGGTGTGGCCGGAATCGATCGCGCCTTTTCAGGTGCATCTTTTGTCTCTCGGGGCCGACGAGCAGGCTGAGGCTCTGTATCGCTTGCTGTCTGAAGCCGAGATCGAGGTCTTGTACGACGATCGGGATATGCGCGCCGGTGAAAAGTTCGCCGAGGCAGATCTGTTGGGCTTGCCCTACCGTGTCGTGGTCGGGAAAAAATCCATTGAAACCGGCATGGCCGAAGTGAAGGCTCGCGCCAACACTGATATCGAGATGGTTTCCTTGGAGGATATGGCAAGCTTCTTTTCAGCTCGTCGTCCTCGAGGGGAAAAGAATTAAAATGTCTCGTTGTATGTCCGCCAAAAAAGCGAAAAGGCGCTAACCCCTGACTTACGAGGACCGCTATGCAAAAAACACTCTTTCTCGTTTCGCCTCGCGGATTCTGTGCGGGAGTGGCACGAGCGGTCAAGGCCGTTGAAGACGCGCTCGACATATTCGGCGCACCCGTGTATGTCAAGCATGAGATCGTGCACAACAAGCATGTCGTTTCAGCTTTGCGGGAAAAAGGAGCGGTGACGGTCGATGATCTGGCGAAAATCCCGAAGGGCGCGGTAGTGGTATTCTCCGCGCATGGTTCGACGCCTCTTCAGTATGAGGAGGTGAAACGCCGGAACATGCGGCTTATCGATGCCACTTGCCCTCTGGTGACCAAGGTGCACCTTGAGGTGCATCGATTCCTCAAGGAGGGATATGCGATCGTGTATATCGGTCACAAGGGCCATATAGAAGGGATTGGAGTGCTCGCGGAAGCGGCCGGCATCGTGATACCCGTCATAGAAACTGCGGCCGATGTCGCCTCGCTTGAGATCGGAAATCCGGAAAAGCTGGTCTATCTGACGCAAACGACGCTTTCGGTGGATGACACGAAAGAGGTGGTGGCCGCTCTTCGGGGAAAGTACCCGCAGGTCATCGCGCCGCCTATCGAGGATATCTGCTATGCCACCACCAATCGCCAGGAAGCGGTAAAACACCTCGCCCTTGTTTGTGATGTCGTGCTCATTTTCGGTTCTCAGAATTCCTCGAATTCCCAGCGCCTGGCGGAAGCGGCGCGTTCCGTGGGGGTGCCCTCGTATCTTATCGATGATGTGAGGGATCTTGATATGAAGGTATTGGAGGGGAAAACCCGCGTCGGAATCAGCGCGGGTGCGAGCGCGCCGTCCGCGGTGGTGTCGGAAGCGGTCGATTTTTTCCGAGCGCTCGGGTTCGGCGTTTCTGATCTTGTCGTCAAAGAGGAAGCGATGGTATTCAGCGAACCTTTGGATATGATGCGTATCAAAAAAGAACAAGCCTTATGAATATCGTCATACAAGCCGCGGATCTCGATGCGACCCGTGTTGACGGCACGAGGGTCTATTTGCGGGAACTCCTCATGCGCTTCGGGATGCTCGATACGGAGGATCGATTCATCGTCTGTCACAAAGGCGCCTTCAATCCCGAGCTTGCGCCCGTACAGCTTCCGAATTATGAATTCGTCGCTCTCCCGGGATCTCATGCGTGGATGCAGACGGTCTTCGCGAAAAAGCTTTTCGATATCCATCCGGACAAGGTGTTCATTCCGCTCCAGGCGGTACCGGTGGCGACGCCTTCGGGCATGGAGATGATCGCGACGGTGCACGATCTCGCCTTCCGGTATTTTCCGAAGACTTTTCCTTTGGCCTCTCGGGCGAAACTCAATCTCCTGCTCGGGATGATGGTGCGCAAGGCGGACAAGATCATCGCCGTGTCCGAATCGACCAAGCTCGATCTCATAAAATTTTTTCCTGATATAGAGAGCTCGCGGGTGCGGGTGATACATCATGGCGTGAATACAGAATTTTTCGAACAACCCCTCGGTGAGGCGGAGCGGCACGCGCTCTTGTCACGCTACGCTCTCGCGCCAGGATCGTATATCCTCTATGTAGGCGCGATCCAGCCTCGGAAAAATATCATCCGTCTCGTAACCGCGTTCGAGAGGGCGCATGAGAAATATCCTGAGATGAAGCTTGTCATCGTAGGCGAGAAGGCATGGCTTTCGAAGCAGATCGTGGATCGAATAGACCGGAGCAAGTACGCGAAGGACATCATCCGGACCGGACAAGTTCCTTTTTCGGAACTTCCCTTTTGGTATCAGAACGCGCGTTTTTTCGCTTTCCCGTCCTTGTATGAGGGTTTCGGGCTCCCGCTTCTCGAGGCGTTCGCCGCGGGCACACCCGTACTCTCAGGGAGCATTTCGAGCTTGCCCGAAGTGGGCGGAGACGCGGCGCTTTACTGCGATCCGCATGTGGATGCCGATATCGCCTCGAAAATAGAGCTGCTGTGGAACGACGAGAAGCTTCGCGATCTTTTGCGCGCGCGCGGCAAAGAGCGGGTGAAGCTTTTCTCCTGGGACCGATGCGCCAAAGAGACACTCGCTTTTATCCGGGAATAATCCTCATGAAGAAAAATCGACGTGCTCACTCGTCGGATTTCCGGAGAATGATTTTCCAAAAAAGATAGCTTAACGCGAAGAATGACGTGATGATGATGGGGGTGATCCACGATGGGAACCGGATAGCGGAGAAGGTTAAGAGAAAAGCGAGCCAGGTGATGCCGATCCAGCTTCGCACACCCCTTTTTTTCGGTTCCATGGGAAACGATATTCCGAGTCGGTATCCGAGGAAGCTCGTAAGGGCGAGAAGGAGGATGATGATTATGAATGGCTTGGCGAGGTTGAGCCGGAAGGATACGAGTCCCGGGAGGAGGGCCTCCAAGGTAAGAAGGAACGCGAATCCGAAGAGCAGCATCTCAAGCGCCTCGAGCAAGAGCAGATAGGAAAGTATCCGGTACGCCCCGTACCATTTTCGTATCCCGTGCGATATCGTGTGGAAAGACATAGGTTTCATAAGGGGATCATGTTCGTTCTCCGTAGACTGCCGAGAAGCGTGCCTTTATCTGCTCGATAAAGGTCGAAAGGTTTCCTTCGGTTGGCTTGGTCTCGAAGGTCGCTGAAAGCAACGCGGCATGCAAGTCTTCTTTCGCCTGGAAGGAGAGCTCGAAGCTCCCTCCGGGGAAATCTTTGAGTGCTTCGAGAGGGATGTCGCAGGCGTATGTGGGTCGGAAAGCGATCACGATTTTTTCTAGTTGGCATGTCGCGGGAGCCTGCATCGCGTTGCCCGAAACCGCAATCGGCGTCGTCACGGCCAGGAGGGAATCGAGAAGAGCTTTGTTTTTGACTTCGCGTTTTTTTCCTTGTTCGATAAGGAAGTAGGTGTTTGCATCCCTATCCCGAAAGAGCGTTCCCTCGGGTTGGGCCGCGTCAAAGAGGAATATTTTTCCCCGCTTATGATTGCGTATTTCCTCTTCATCGGCTCGGATGACCCGATTCCAGTCGAACCCCAAGGCCTCGAATACGGCGACGCT
>CALMHZ010000095.1 GCA_937864125.1 uncultured bacterium | reverse complement strand
CGGTCCGTTTTTTGAAAAAGAACCATTTTACGATTCTTGAGCGGAATTGGAAAAATCGAACGGGCCGTTCGATCGGTGAAATCGATATCATCGCGAAAGAGGGCATGGATATAGTGTTCATCGAGGTGAAGACTCGGGCGGGGCGCCGTAATGAAATCATCCTTCCCGAAGAGAATATCACCCGGTCGAAGCTTTCCCGGCTCTCAAGGATCGCCGAGGTCTATATGAAGGAAAAAAATATGGGGTATACGCCCTATCGTTTCGATGCGGTGCTTGTCATATTCTTTGAGAAAGAAGAAATACCGGAAATACGGCATATTCGAAGCATATTTCTCTAAGGAACGGGAGGGTTCGTTCCTGGACGCGGCGTTTTTTTTGGCATACAATGGATCTATAATCTTTGTTCAGAATCCTATGGCGCTTTCTCATGACTTCGTGGAGGAGATGAAACTCGTATTGTTGAAGGAAAAAGAATCGTTAGAATCCCAGCTTCTGCGTTTTGCCAAGCCGAAAGAGGGAGCGGGCGGATACGAAACGAAGTTTGAGGATATCGGGCCGGACGCTGACGAGAATGCCTCGGAAGTGGAGATGTATGCGGATAATATCGCGCTTGAGGATAACCTCGAGCAGCAGCTCGGAAAGGTCGTGGCCGCACTTGAACGGATCGAGAAGGGAACCTATGGCATGTGCCTGCGATCAGGCAAGGAGATAGGCGAGGACCGCCTTCGGGCTTTTCCCGCGGCAGAAACGGCGTTGGGAATCGATGCTTGATCACTTCTCCTATGTTTGAAAAAAGAGCCAAGCAGGCACTGGCCGTACTGGCTCTTTTTGCTGTCGACCAGGCTTTAAAAAATTTTTTCGGTGAGACGAGGGAGCTGTTTTGCAATGCGCAGGGGCCGTTCGGAATATCCATCGATAGGCACATCCTTTTCGGTGCTGGCGTTGTCGCCCTTGTATTTCTCGCTTTTCTTCTTGGAAAATCAAGGGATGTCCTTGAGTCCGTCGCCCTCGTTTTTATTCTCGCCGGAGGATTGGGAAATGTGGGCGATCGATTGGTGTTTGGATGCGTCCGAGACTTCCAGTTTTCCTCATGGCTTCCTTTTTTCAATGTAAGCGATGTTTTCCTTGGCATGGGAGCGTTGCTTTTGTTGTTCGGAATGTTCCGAGATCGGAAAGCGGGTACGGCGGCGGAAAGATGAGAGGAAAAATCTTTACGATGCGCCCGAAAGTTCTTCCTGGAATCTAGTATTTCTTGAGGAGCTGGGCGCGGACCGGGCGTATGATACCGAGGATGGAGTCGGTGAGCTTCCAGGACATGAGGACTTCCTCCGCATTGAGGAATGTCCCCTGATCATGAGCGAAAAAGTCATGCAGGGCGTTATCGTAGGGTTCTTTGAACAGTTCCTCATTGTCCGAGAATCCGAATCGAAGATCGGTCGGGAGCGCGCATTTCTTTTCGGTCGAGAACTCGGAGTTGAGCCGTAGGCGTATATCGTTTTTCGGCTGGACATTGATACGGATACGGTTTTCCGCAAGCGAGCATCCGGAAGCTTCCCACAGAGAGTGCTCCGGTTTTTTGAAAGTGACGATGATATCCGTGCTCCGCTCGGGCATTTTTTTCCCGGTTTCGATGGTGATGGGGATGCCTCGCCACTTCGGCGTGTCTATTTCAAGCCGCAGCGACGCCTTGGTTTCTACGAGCGAGTCCTCCGCGACGAACGGTTCTTTCCTATACCCTTCGTATTGGCCGATGCGTATGTTGCCGAGTTTCTCGTTTCCGAAAAGACGCAGTTTCCGGAACACCTTTATCTTCTCTTGATGGATGGATTCCGGCTTGAGACTTTGGGGCTGATCCATGACGGTGAATGCGAGAAGCTGGAGCGCGTGATTCTGGAGCATATCGCGTATGGCTCCGGATCGCTCGTAGTACTGGCCTCGTTTTCTGATGCCTTCCTTTTCGAAAATACTGATGCGGATGTCATGGATGAATCGGCTGTTCCAGATGGGCTCGAATATCGGATTGGCGAACCGGAGCGCGAGCAGGTCGCGTACCATGTCTTTGGCGAGGTAATGGTCGAGCCGGTAGATCTGCGCCTCAGACAAGTGCTTCGCAAGGAGGGTATTGAGTTTTTTTGCGGAAGAAAAGTCGAATCCGAACGGCTTTTCGAGCGCGAGGCAGGATGTTTCCCCGAGCAGCTGGTTTCCGACGAGGCCTTCCATGAGGAGGGCGATGATTTCATATTCGGAAGGGATGGCCAGATAAAAGAAAAGTGACCGCTCCGGAGTTTTCTTGAGGACTTCGGCAAGCGCGCGCATCCCTTCGACGCTGTAGTCGGAAGGTATATAACGGAAGGAAGAGGCAAAGGCCTGTATCTGCGCCTGGTCTGCTTTTGGCCGCTTGGCCGCCACCTCGCGGGAGACCAGCGTTTGGAACTCCGCATCCGTGAAGCGAGTTCTTCCGCACCCTGTGACCTTGATGCCCTCATCGCGCAAGAAAAGATCGAAAAGCGCGGGGTAGAGCTTTTCTCGGGCGAGATCGCCTGATGCGCCGAAGAGCACGAGTTCTTTTTTGCTATGAATTTTGGTGGTAGGAGTCATAAAAAAGAGGAAAATAATCAGAAGCTCAGTCAGATAGTGTACTCTTCTTTTGAAAAAAGAAAAAGAGGGTCTTTACCGACTTGTGAGGCTTTTTTCGAGACGCGCGGGAGGAATGTTCCCCTGTTTTCATTTCAAGAGACGGGGTATAGTATAAAAGGATACCTTGTGATCAAAACCTAACCCCCCAGCGTTTTTTCTATGCCATCTCGAATTTTTTCCACGGCAACCGTAGGCCTCGAGGGTGTTTCCGTCGAAGTCGAAGTTGATGTGCTGGCACAGGGACTTCATCATTTTACCCTGGTCGGGTTGCCGGATGCTTCCGTCAAAGAGTCGCGGGACCGGGTGAGTTCGGCGATAAAGAACAGCGGATTTCGCCCGCCTCATCATAGCGGTCGTATTACGGTCAATCTCGCGCCCGCCGATTTGCCGAAGAATAGCCCCATATATGACATTCCTATGGCGCTTGGATTCTTGCTTGCGACCGAGCAGGTGCACTTTGATCCTCAGGGAAAGCTGTTCCTCGGTGAGCTTGCCCTTGATGGAAAGGTCCGTCGGGTGAACGGGATCTTATCGGCGGCTTTTTTTGCGAAGGAATCAGGAAGAGAGGAGATCTATGTGCCGAAGGAGAACGCGGATGAAGCGGCGCTGATTCCGGGGGTACGGGTATATGCCGTGAGTGACCTCTTTTCATTGGTCAAGCATTTGGCAGGAATCGAAACGATGGAAGCATGGGAGCCTCGCGCGGATGAGGCTCATGCGAATGAAGACTATCATTTCGATATGGCGGAAATACGGGGACAGGAGCACGCGAAGCGGGCACTCGAAATCGCGGCGGCCGGCGGACACAATAGTCTGTTGGTCGGTCCGCCGGGTTCGGGCAAAACCCTGCTTGCCCGCGCGCTTCCTTCCATACTCCCCGCGCTGTCATTCGAAGAGAGTCTCGAAGTGACGAAAATATTTTCCGTGGCGGGGAAGCTTCCCCGAGATAAGGCGCTCGTGCGTGCGCGCCCCTTCCGCTCGCCTCACCATAGCGCGTCTTCGATATCCCTTGTCGGCGGGGGAAGCATCCCGAAGCCGGGAGAAGTGAGTCTGGCGCACCGCGGTGTGCTCTTCTTGGATGAGTTCGCCGAGTTTCCAAAATCGGTGCTCGAGAGCCTGCGCCAGCCCCTTGAGGATGGATATGTGACCGTCTCGCGGATCAAGGGGAGCAGTTCTTTTCCGGCGCGCTTCGCTTTGGTTGCCGCGATGAATCCTTGCCCGTGCGGGTACGCGGGAGATCCGGAACGGATGTGCTCGTGTCCTCCGTTCCAGGCTTTGCGGTATCGAGAGCGCGTGTCAGGCCCGATGCTCGATCGTATCGACCTCCAGATCGAAGTTCCGCGGATAAAAATAGAAAAACTCGAAGAGTCTGCCGTAGGGGAATCAAGCGCCGATATCCGAATCAGGGTCGAGCGCGCGCGACTCATTCAGTCTGGGCGATTTTCGGGGACCGGTATTTTGACGAACAGCGAAATGGGCCCTGACATGATACGGAAATACTGCCCTCTTGATGAGGCATCAAAGGAGCTTTTGCGGGGAGCGGTTTCCCGGCTCAAGCTTTCCGCCAGAAGCTATCATCGTATCCTCAAGGTTTCCCGAACCATAGCCGATCTTGCGGGGGATTCCGATATAAAGACTGCGCATGTCGCGGAAGCTCTGCAGTATCGCTTCAAGAGCGAATAACTTATGAGAAAACCATTTTTCTTTTTTGGTCTCATCGGTATTGGCATTTCCCTCTTTTTCTTTTCAGCGGAAGACGAGAGGGTCTTTGGCACAGAGTCCGAAAAGAGTATTGCTGTGCTCGATGACGGATCGACTCTATTTTTCCCGGAAACCACATCCGCTACCGTGGGGGAATTTTTGAAAGAGATGAAAATCGAGATTCAAGAAGGCGATCGCACATTTCCCGCCCCTGAGGCGTCTCTTTTCCCCGGCATGAGCGTATTCATCGAGCGGGAGAAAAAAATTTCGGTACAGATCGACGGAAGCGCCACGGAATGGTCCACTTACGCCCGGACGACGGAAGACGCTCTCTCTGAAGCCGGTTTGGATATCCGCGAGGATGACTTGGTTTCGCCCGAGCGCTCTTCGTTGCTTGGACGGAAAGAAACGATCGTCGTGACCCGAGTGGAGATCAAGGAGGAGATCGTGGAGAAAAAAATCGCTTTTGATACGATTGAAAAAGAAGACGACAAATTGTCGTGGCGGAAAAAAATTATCACCAAAAAAGGAGAAAATGGGATCCGTTCGCAGCGTTTCCGCGTGAGCTACCATGATGGCAAGGAAGTCGCACGGAAGCTTCTGACAAGCGAAGTCACCAAAGAGCCGATAACGGAGATCGTATCCCAGGGGACTTTCGTGCAGACCGGAAAGTCGCATCGGGGCGGGGCGTCGTGGTATGCTCATACGGGGACGATGGCCGCGGCGAATCCGTGGCTGCCCTTTGGGTCGTATGTGAAGGTGACGAATACGGAAAACGGTAAGAGCGTTATCGTAAAAATAAACGATCGGGGCCCATTCGTGCCGGGACGCATAATCGATCTTGATAAGGTGGCGTTCCAACAGATCGCCTCGATCGGGGCCGGCGTCATCAATGTCAAGATGGAAGAAATCGTGAATTGATCGTTGGCAAAGAAATGAATCCTTTGAAATCCATGAAAGAAATGAATCCCTTGAAACCGAAAAAATCACTCGGACAGAATTTTTTGCGAGATACGCGTATCATAAGCGAGATTCTGCGAGTGGCCCATGTCCAAGCGGGCGACCGTGTCCTCGAGATCGGTCCTGGCGATGGCGCCCTTACCGCCCCCTTGCTCATGGCGGGCGCGAATGTGAAAGCGATAGAGTTCGACGCGGAGCTGGTCGAGCGGTTGGGAATCCGATTTCAGGAATCCGACAACCTCTCCCTTTTGGAGGGGAATATTCTCGAGCTTGATCTCGGACGGTATCTTGCGGAAGCGCAATTCGAGGCTGGGAAATATAAGGTCGTGGCCAATATCCCCTATTATATTACGGCCCCTATCATCCGGCTCCTTCTCTCCCTTTCGATCCAGCCCGAGCGTATCGTGCTTATGGTACAAGATGAAGTGGCGGAGAGGCTCGCCGCCCGCCCAGGGAAGATGAGCATCATTTCCGTCATGGCCCAATACTACTCGACCGTGACCAAGGAAGTGTTTGTGCCGAAAACCGCGTTTTTCCCCATGCCGAAAGTCGATAGCTCCGTTGTGCAGCTCGTTCCAAATCGGCGATTTTCACCGGAAGATGACAGGCGGATATTCCGCGTCGTCCGGGCCGGATTCGCCGCCCGTCGAAAGGTATTGGTCAACAATCTCTCATCGAGTTTCCAGGTGCCGAAAGAGGCGGTCGAAGCGAAGCTTATCGATATGGGATTATCTCAAAAGGTGCGCGCGCAGGAATTACAGGTCGAGGACTGGGAAGCGCTTGCTGATTTTTTCGCGAAAAAGTGAATCACAAGGGGATCATTTTTTGGAAGATGCGACGGGTGCTTAGAAAAGGATGAAGCCGACGCATATCCCATAGAGCGTGATAAAGAGCATGTTCCACGCGGGAAGTTTTCGGAACTCCCCGAAGCTATGGCGTTTCCTTTGTGCCCGCATCACGCTCATGAAGGCCAATGTGCCAAAAAGTATCGCAGGTACGATGAGGTTGGCATCATGGAGGACTACCGGACTTGTGGCATACGAGAGAAAGAGCGCGCTTCCTATGAGGAGCCTTGCCCGCTCTTCGCCGAGGATCACGGGAATGGTATAGACATGGTCTGCCTTATCGCCTCGGATATCCTTGAAGTCTTTCAGGGGAAGAGTGAGCGCATAAGAGACAAAAAGAAATACGAGTATCGGCAAGGGTACCGAGGTGAGATCGGCATCTATCGCTACGAGCGAATACCCGATCGCGAGCACGGATATTCCCGCAAGTGCGGCGAGCATGGTCGCAAGAAGTGGGACTCGTTTCAATCGGAGAGGCGGCATGGAGTACACCCATGCCAATCCTTGATAGGCGAGGAGAAGGAGCGTTGCCTTGAAACTGACCACGGCCGAAAAAAGGAGCGAGGCTGAGAAAAAAAGCATGCCTATGGCGGCGTAGTGTCGCTTGGAAATATCTCCCGCCGGTATCGGTCGCGTCGTATTGGTGATAAGGTCGGTATTGATGTCGGCGATATCGTTCGCGACCACCGAAGCGAGCCAGGCGCTTTCGATCGCGATGATGAGAAGAAGGATCGAGAGGATTTCAAAGAAATCAAAATCCGGACGAGCGCCGGTGAAGATGAGGGCGAGCGCCCCTCCGAAGAGGAACAGCCCTCCATGCCAGATGATCTGCGGGAATCGGACGTTATGAAAGAGCGCGAGGAATGTTTTTTTCGACATGCGATAAAGGAGGCTTCCGAGAAGAACGGTGGATAATATCGCGTATACAAGGCTCATTCTGGCGCCGAGCGACATGCGCGCGTCGATAGTGCCTTGACCGAAGCTGCTCATCGGCGAAAGCATCGATCCGACGATGTCGAATTCGGTGACAGAAAGAAAGCCTTTCTGGAAGCCGAGCATGAGGAGCGCGACATAGGAGGGGAAGGTGCCGAGTATGAAGAAGGTGAAATAGGTAAGGAGGGCGATCCCGAGGGTCTTCCAAAGTTTCCGGGAGCGTATCCACGCATAAAGTGTGAAGGCAAGGGTCATCACCGCTACTTCGACCCGCACCCCGTAAGTGATGCCGACATTCGGGGTATCATCGAAGAATGTGAAGAATTGTCCCAGAAGTCCGCGGAGGCTATCGAGTTCGTAAAAGCTCCAGAAGCGCGTACCCTGAAAAATGTACGCATCGATAAGCGGCGGCGTCCAAATGATAAGGAATCCGAAAAGGATGAGATTCGCGGCTCGTGTCCAAGAAGAAGCGCCCGCCAGTCGAGCGAGAGGTAAGAATACGAGGAACGCGAAAAGAAAGAAAAGAAAAGTGTGAGAGAATTCAAAAAACATATAGCGCAAGGATTCCGTTCCGTAGGCGTTTAGGGTGCTTTCGATGAAAAGACGCACGAGGATGATCCCCAGAAAGGCGAGTGAGAATGACGCCAGGCTAAGCGGAGACGCTTCAATCGAGTCGAGTACCCGCTTGATTTGTACAAAAAAGTTTCGAAATAAGGATTTTGCCGTATGATTCATGGGCGTGTTCCAGATATTACTTTTGTAGTATAGCGGTTTTTCGCTTGGTTTGCATGGGAGGGCAGTTTTTGCTATCATGATCTTGCTTTTATAATCTCTTGTATTCATTTCGTATGTTCGTGACCATCCTTATCATCGCAGCCATCGTCCTTCTCCTCGGTGTTTTCATGTACAACCAGCTTGTGACGCTGAAAAACCGGACCGATGAGTCCTGGAGCGACATCGATGTCCAGCTCAAGCGCCGATACGATCTTATCCCGAACCTGGTGAACACGGTAAAAGGATACGCCTCGCATGAGAGCGCGGTTTTGGAAAAGGTGACCGAGGCTCGGTCGCAGGCCATGCAGGCGGATACCGCCGGCGGCCGTGCTGAAGCCGAAAATATGCTTTCCGGAGCGTTGAAGAGCTTGTTCGCGGTATCCGAGGCCTATCCGGATCTTAAGGCGAATACCAACTTCCTCGAGCTGCAAAGAGAGCTTTCGGATACGGAAAACAAGATTCAGGCCGCCCGCCGCTTCTACAACGCGAATGTCCGTGACTTCGATACCAAGATCGAGTCTTTCCCGAACAATATCATCGCCTCGATGTTCAATTTCGGCAAGCGCGAGTTCTTTGAATTGGAGGAAGAGGCCGCCAAAGCTCCGGTAGCCGTACAATTCTAGTCGTCCTAATTTCCATCGCGGTATTTACGAGCGGAACGGAGCTTCTCCTCTCTTCGATTCGGCTTTCGCGATTTTTCATCCTATGACGCTTTACAATCACTATGACAAGAATATCCGGCTGACTTGGGTGTACCTCACCATTTTTTTGGTGGTGGTTATCGGAGCGGGCTATGTTTTTTCGGTAGCGTTAGGGGAGCGATGGATATTGCCTGTCGCGGTACTTTTTTCCGTTCTTATGAGCGTGAGCTCGTATTGGTTTAGCGACAAGATAGTGCTTTCCATGAGCGGCGCGAAGCCGGTTGACTCCGCATCGAACCAGGAGTTGTACCGGATCATCGAAAACCTCTCCATCACCGCGGGTCTTCCGATTCCGAAAATTTATACTATCGACGACACGGCGATGAACGCCTTCGCCACCGGACGGAATCCAGAGCACGGAGTGATCTGTTTCACTACGGGTATCCTTTCGCGCCTGGATAAAAGTGAGATAGAAGCGGTCGCCGCGCACGAACTCTCGCACATCGGAAACCGCGACACGCTCGTATCTACCGTCGTCGTCGTGTTGGTCGGGCTTGTGGCATTGCTTGCGGACTGGTTCCGTCACGCGGCTTTTTTTGGGGGCGGACGGAGTGACAATCGCAACAGCCATCCAGCCTTCCTTATACTCGCTCTCGTGCTTTCCCTGCTTGCGCCGGTATTCGCCGTAATGATGCAGCTTGCCATTTCGAGAAAGCGAGAATTCCTTGCCGACGCATCGGGCGCGCTCCTTACCCGATACCCGGAGGCGCTCGCTTCCGCGCTGGAAAAAATCGCGGGTGACAGAGAGCCGCTTGAAGCCGCCAATCGAGCAACGGCCCACTTGTACATTTCCAATCCCTTCAAAGGAAAAAAACTCTCGAAGCTGTTCATGACGCATCCCCCGATGGAAGAACGGATCGCGGCTTTGCGCGGCATGGATATTCAGTAATATTCCTCGTATGCCCTCCTTGTATCAGGACTTTGCTCGAAAAGCCCGAGAGCGTTTTGAGGCGAAGCGGGAAAAAAGAAGAACGGGCGAGTATCGCTTTACGGCGCACGCGGAATATAAGATGAAGCAATATAACTTGTCCGAACAAAAAGTCCGCGGTGTCATCCGCAATCCGAAGCGGCTTGAAGAGGGCGTGGTCAAAAATACCGTCGCCGTGATGCAGCCTGTGTCCTTGAAACGGAATCCTGACGGGAAGGAAGTGTGGAGACAGGAAATATGGGTCATGTATCAGCAAAAAGCAAAAAGCGTGCCGGGAGGAGACCCTCTCGAGAACATGCTTTCGACAAAGCAGATACGGATCATCAGCGCGTGGCGGTACCCCGGGGTGAGCCCGAAGCGAAACCCGGTTCCCGAAGAGATTTTGCGCGAGCTGGAAGGGAGCGAAACTTTCGAAGAAAATGACTAACTTCCTTTCGATAGATTGGGAGTTTTCTTTTGATGCTTCGAAAAAATACAGTATAATATAAGGAGATATAATTTTTTATACGCGCTAAGTATGTCCCTACTTCTCAGTATCATTGCTCTCGTCGTGATAATGAATCTTTCTAAACGGGTCAAAAACTTGGAGCAATCAATAGGCAAGCTAGGAGGAGTAATGCCCGTGATGCCGGAGAGCATGCCTATCACGCCGCCCTCGCCGTTGACTACTCCCTTCCCGGCACCCGCTGTTTCCGAGGCGGTGGCACCTCAAGCCCCTCCTTTGCCACCACGGCCGCAAACACCCTCCGTCCTTGAGACATTTTTTCAGTGGTTCAGTGTCGATTGGCCGATGAAACTTGGAGCAGTCCTGCTTTTTCTCGCTTTCGGATGGATCGTGCCGGTTTTTTTCTGGGATGCCATAGGACCGATCGGGCAAGTGACGCTCGGATTTCTTTTCGGGATAGCGATACTTTTCTTCGGCGCGAAGCGTATCTCGCGATATGCCAATCAAGGCAGCGTGCTTCTTGGGTTGGGCGCTGGAATTATCTT
>CALMHZ010000094.1 GCA_937864125.1 uncultured bacterium | reverse complement strand
CGAAACTGATCAAGTTTCCTTTCCTGTATGTTTCAGAAAATGGAAGCTTGCCCGTCTCGGTATATCGAGAACTTGCCCGGGAATCGACCGGGTCTTTTGAGAAATACCCGGTACGTTACTATATATTCCGGAATGATATCGGTAACAGTGCCTACAAACCTGTAGTACCCCATGAAAATTTTGATCTCATTTTTCAGAACGATCTCTTCCGGCTTTATGAGAACCCGATCGCCCCACCTCTCCTTCAGGCGCAAAACAATACCCCAATCACTTTCAAGAGGGTAAGTCCCGTGGAATACAGGGTGATCTTGAAGGGGATTCGGGGGGAGGAGAGGCTGATGCTTCAGGAAAACTATAGTAAGGATTGGAAGTTGCTGCCCGGCACAAGGGACAAAGCCTCATTTTTGTCTCTCCGGGATAATGGAGTGTTGGATAACGCGCATACGACAGGGATAGGTTTTTCTAATGTGTGGACAATGGATCCTGTTTCTATCAAACAAAATTTCCCGCAAAACGCTTATACGGAAAGTCCCGATGGTAGTGTCGATGTCGAGCTGACGCTGTATTTCAAGCCGCAAGACTATTTCTCTCTCGGCCTCCTCATCTCTGGTACGACCCTGGTAGGATATTTGGGATATCTCGGGTGGGTATTCACAAGGAATAGAACCAGAAAAGTCTCAAATATAAGCAAAAATTAATACTTCAAGAGAGGAGCAAAGTCTGGTATCATGTATAAATAGCATGGCTTTGGTAGAAAATTTTTACGGCAATGAAAAATATGCAGGATATATCTTGGAATAAGTGGGCAGAGCTGGGATGGTGCCAGGGCAAGTATGTTTTGGTAATGGTTGTTTTTTTGGTATTCAGTTTTTATGCTGTCGCCGTAGTGCCGCAAGAACCATCCAAGAAATCTAAATCCGCAGCGGATCAGCCCGTCGATCGAGTAGAGTGGAATATTACGACGGAAAATCCGGAAAAAGTTTTTTCTGAGGCACTGCAGGGATTGCCAGGTGATTGGTATCGGATGAGTTTCTCTACCATGGCAAGCCGTTCTGCTCGAGTGGATGTGAGTCTGCCCTCTGTGTGGGGAGAGGATGCCCTGATAGGCTCTCTCGACATTGCTCCAAGTGATAGTTCCCGATATCATGAGATTGTTTTTGAGATTCCGCAAGGAAAATTTTCAGATGTCAAACTTGTTCTGCGAGAGGAAGATGCGAAGAAATCGTGGGCGTATACGGGAGTGAGAGTCGAAGAATTTTCCTTGTCGCGATTGAATGTGAAGAACAAACTCGAAGCGGATCGGCTGATGCCGACAATAGCAGGGACTATCGAGCATGAGGTAAAGATGCTGGATGTACGCCTGGGCCAGAGATCAGATACTGTCTTCGAAGGCGATTTTATTGCGGAAGCTGATTTTATCCAGAGTATAAAGATCAATGGCCGAGAAAAGTCAAAAGGCAGTTATGTGCTGGAAATTACTGAAAAGACAGTGGAGGGACTAGAGAACAAGAACATCTCTCTTAAAAAGGTTATTTTGAAGCCCGAAGATATGGGAGAGGAGATGGATGAGGACGGGAATCAATCGCTTGCCTTCCCGGTTCGATTGATCCGAGGCAAGGAATATTCGCTCATACTTACGGGAAAGAAGAGCGCTTCGAAAAATCTTAGCCTATCCCCTTTGAAGGGGATCGAGAAAAAAGACGAGCCCTCTGATACAAAGGGACTCGTTGCCGTCGCATTCGGGCGATACGCTTCTTTTAATGGGGCCGCCCTACTTTCTGGCGCCAAGGTAGAAGATTTCGGTAGTGACATAGTGTATACCTATTCGTTGATTGGTGGTATAAATGACTTTTTCGATCTGTTCGCTACTGAGGGAAAAGTGAAATTTGATGCCAAAAAGAAAATAGTGACCGGAGAGCAGAAGCAGCGCACATCATTCACTTATCGTTTTTCTACACTGTATCCGTTTGAAAAGTTCATTTTTTCGGCGCGGCAGGCGGGTGATGGCGAGAAGGAAGTGAAGCTGGAATATTCTTTTGATAATGTATTCTGGCGAGAAATACCTTTCACCCAAGTCGAGGGCGAGCCTCAGAT
>CALMHZ010000093.1 GCA_937864125.1 uncultured bacterium | reverse complement strand
GCGCGCGTACATCCAGCACGGAATGGCGGTATTGCCGAAACCCATCAAGCTTTTTTCGATGGGACCGGTGTTCCGGTATGATCGTCCGCAAGAAGGGCGGTATCGGGAGCTCTGGCAGGGGAATTTCGATGTATTCGGCGAAGAGGATCCGATACTTGATGCCCAGGTGATGCAGCTTGCGTATCGTGTCGTCCGCGAACTCGGACTGAAGGATGTCGAATTCCAGGTCAATTCGATCGGTGTTCCGGAGTCGCGCAAGCGCTATGAGCGCGCCTTAGTCCGTTTTCTCGAATCCCAGAAGCACAAGCTTTGCCAGAATTGTCGGGAGCGACTGGCGATGAGCCCTATGCGCGTCCTCGATTGCAAGGAGGACAAGTGCATCCAGCTCACCTCCCAAGCCCCGCAAGCTTTGGATTTTCTCGACGATGAAAGCCGCGCTCATTTTAAGTCGCTTCTCGAGTACCTCGATGAGCTGGAGCTGCCCTATGTCATCAACCCGCGACTGGTGAGGGGGCTTGATTATTATACCCGTACGGTCTTTGAGATATGGTCTTCGGATCGGGAGGGGAAGAAATACGCGCTCGGGGGTGGAGGACGCTATGATAACCTGATCCAAGAGCTGGGAGGGGAACCCACTCCCGCGATCGGATTCGGCCTCGGAATCGATAGGATCGTGCTTGAAATGAAGCGCGTGCACGCGAAACCCTATGAGGCGCTTCGTCCAAAAGTTTTTTTGGCGCAGCTCGGAGATCTGGCGAAAAAGAAAAGCCTGCGGCTTTTTTCTGATCTGGAAAAACACGGAGTGCTGACGGCGGAAAGTTTCGGTCGCGGCAGCTTGAAGGCGCAGCTCCGGGTGGCGAGCCGGCTCGGAGTGGAGGTGACCATCATCCTCGGTCAAAAAGAGGCGCTTGATGCCACCGCCATCGTCAAAGACATGATTTCCGGCACCCAAGAAACCGTGCGCCAAGACCGATTGACCGATGCCGTGAAAAAAATCCTCAAAGGAAATATTCAGCTCTCGCATTCCGGTCCCCAGTCCGTAGAGTAACCCCTTCGCATTTTTTTTCGAGGTATGGCAGAAACCATTTTCGACAAGATCATCCGCAAAGAGATCCCCGCCGATATCGTTTTCGAAACGGAGGAAATTCTCGCGTTCCACGACATCCATCCCTTGGCGCCGGTGCATGTGCTTATTATTCCGAAGAAGCGTATAACGAGTATCAATGAAGCCTCCGAGTCCGATGCGTTGCTTTTGGGCAAGATGATACTCGCGGCTCGGGCTATCGCCTCCGACTTGAATATTTCTGAAAAAGGGTATAAGCTTCTTTTCCGGGTAGGTCGCGACGGAGGGCAGGAGATTCCGCACCTCCATCTGCATTTGATCGGGGGAGCGAGATTGACGGAGGGAATCCGTCCCGCCCGAGAAAAAAGCCCGGGAAACAACCATTGAACTATAGGAAAGGAGGTCGGTACTATGATACAAGTGAAACGAAAGGAAAAGGAAACGGCAGAAAGCATGATCCGCCGTTTTTCAAGGCGCGTCCAGCAAAGCGGCGTGCTCCAGAAAGCGCGTAAGCTCCGCTTCCGCCAGGAAGATCAGAGCAAGGACAAGCGCCGAGATGAAGCCCTCTACAAAACCAAGATCCGCAAAGAAATCACCCGTCTTAAGAAGTTCGGGAAGTTCGATGACGAGTCCCTGAAAGACATCAAGAAAAAACTTAATCGGCAATAGTATGACCGTGTACGAAACGCTTCATGAGGATCTGAAGGCTGCCATGAAATCAGGCGACGCTCTTCGTCGGGACACCATCCGATCCGTCGAGAGCGCGCTCAAAAATCACGCGATAGAACTCCGCAAGTCGGTTACGGAGCTTTCTGACAGCGAGAGCATCTCCATACTGAGGCGGCTGACGAAGCAGCGTCGGGAAAGCGCGGAGAGTTATCGGGAAGGTAACCGCGAAGATCTCGCCTCGCAGGAAGAGGCGGAGCTCTCCATCATCGAGAGCTATCTTCCTCCCGCCTTATCCGACGAAGAACTGCGCGCTCTCGTCGCGGCGGCCAAAAAGGAAGTATCCGCAACGACCAAGGCGGATTTCGGCAAGCTCATGGGGGCCGCGCTCAAGAAGGCGGAAGGCCGGACGGACGGAACAGCCATCAAGCCCTTCGTCGAAGAGGCGCTTTCAACCGACGCGTAATATGAAAGTGGACCTGTCACTTTCCCGCAAAGCGCCTTGCGAGCTTTCCCGCCGATTCTTTTTCGATGTAGCCAACCGTTCCCTTGCCATATGCGGCATTCGGGCGGTGGACGAAGCCGATGTCGTCTCGCTTGGAGCCGCGCTCGTCGATGAAGAAGAGATGCGCGCTCTCAACCGGACCTATCGAGGGAAGGATCGGGTGACGGATATCCTCTCTTTCGGATCTTTCCCCAACAAGAAAGCCGTGATCGCGGAAGAGGGAAAAATCGATCTCGGGGATCTGGTTCTGTCGCCCGACTTCATACGGAGAGCGGCAGAGGAAGATCAGGTGAGCCTGGAGGTGGAAATGGCGTTTATTTTTTCGCACGGCATTTTCCATCTTCTGGGGTTCCGCCACTCTCCCCGCATGTTTCGCCTGCAGGATGAAATAACCGCACTATATGCGACATCGAAAAAATAATATGAAAACTTTTGCCAAAAGCACGCGGCATGCCATTCGCGGGATACGCTATGCCTTCTTGCACGAACGGAATTTCCAGATCGAGTTTTTTCTGGCGCTTTTCGCGATCCTTCTCGCCTTTGTTTTTCCTCTTACGCCCGCGGAGCGAGCCGCCATTTTTCTCGTCATCGGATTGGTCCTCAGCTGCGAACTTTTCAATACGGCGACCGAGCGCATCATGGATATGCTGAAACCGGGGATACATCCGTATGTGAAGATGGTAAAAGACCTCGCGGCCGGGGCTGTTCTCATCACTTCGCTTCTCGCCCTGTTCATCGGCATATCCGTATTTCTTCCCCATATCATGAATTTTTTTGAAGAAATATAGAAAAATCGCGTATTTCTCTCGCTTATATTTCTTAATCTGATCTTAAGAGGGCCTCTTCTTTTGCGTCAAGCGGAATTTCAGGGTATACTGACGCGTATAAGTATCAGTCTCTTGGAGGCCAACCTTGGACTTTGCCCGTATGTCGAAAATAGAAAATTATCTTGGAGTTGATATCGGGTCATCGAATATCCGAGTAGTGATGGCGCAGGAAGTTTCTTCCGAAGAAACGCTGCGTGTTCTCGGTGCCATCATGCTCCCGGCGGAAGGGATGCGCCGCGGCACGGTCATCGATCCGGAGGCCGTTTCCAAGGTGCTGCTCAAGGCCTTCGCGCACGCGGAGCGTATGTCGGGAGTTTCTCCGAGCATCATCGGCGTCGGGATTTCCGGGGTCGATATTTTTTCCCAGAAATCCCTGGGCGTAATCGCGGTCGGTCGATCCGACGGAGAAGTGACGGAGGACGATATCGATCGCGCGATGGGGGAAGTCGAGGCGCGAGTCATGCTTCCCGCGAATCGCGAAGTGCTCCATGTGATACCGAAAAGCTACCGGCTGGATGACCAGAAGGATATCAAGGATCCCCTTGGGATGAGAGGCGTTCGGCTCGAGGTGGAGTCTTTCGTCGTGGGCACGAGCACCGCCCAGATGAAGGGGGTGTCGCGTATTTTCGAATCCATGGGAGTCGGGGCCGATTTTTTTGCCGTCGAACCGATCGCGGCCGCGGAAGGCGTGTTGAATACCAAACAAAAGGAGCTCGGAGTCGTGCTCATCGATATCGGCGGGAGCACCACCTCCGTCATCGTTTTTGAAGAGGGGGAGCTCGTGCATGTCGCGGTGCTGCCGGTCGGAGGAGGCCATATCACGAACGACATCGCCATCGGGCTCCGCACCTCGGTTGAAACGGCGGAAGCCGTGAAGACCACCTACGGCAACGCCCTCTCCCGCGAAGTCGGAAAAAAAGAGGAGATCAATCTCGGCGACATCGATTCGCACGAGACGGAATTCGTTTCCCGTCATCATGTCGCGGAAATCATCGAGGCCCGGACCGAAGAGATCTTTCATCTCGTGAACGACGAGCTGAAGAAAGTCGGACGCGAAGGGTTGCTTCCGGCCGGAGCCGTGCTCACGGGCGGCGGCGCGCTGCTGCCGGGCGTGGTCGATCTCGCGAAGGATATCTTGCGGCTGCCATCGCACATCGGGTATCCGAAACCGCTCGGCGGGATAGTGGATCAGGTGGACAGCTCGGATTTCGCGACGGCCGTCGGCATGGTATTGTTATGCAAAGAGCGCAAGGGGGCGAGCAAGACTGCGGGCGCGCTCGGATCGCGACGGGCGGTGGCCTTTCCGAAATGGATGGAAGACTCCGGCAAAAAAATACACGGATGGGTGGCGAAATTTCTTCCATAGGCGTCATTTTTGCGGCGATTTTTTCTGGAAGAAAATGAGGAAAAATCGCTTGACAGGGGAATTTTCTCCATGCTAGAGTGATATTTCAAAAATAAAACATTTCTCCCTGTCTGTTTCGTTATATTTTTTTACTCCTACTTGTATGGCGGAAATAAAGCCCGATATAGAAATGTCAGCGAAGATTTTGGTCGTGGGTGTCGGCGGATCAGGGTGCAACGCGGTTTCCCGGATGATCGATTCGAAGATCAAGGGAGTCGATTTCGTGGTGATAAATACCGATGCCCAAGCCCTCCATCACTCCAAGGCGAATGAAAAGGTGCATATCGGGAAAAACCTTACCAAGGGTCTCGGCGCCGGAATGAATCCGGAAATCGGCCGTCAGGCGGCGGAGGAAAACCGCGATGAGATACAAGAAGTGCTCAAGGGCGCCGACATGGTGTTCGTGACCTGTGGCTTAGGCGGCGGGACCGGCACGGGTGCGGCCCCCATCGTTGCGGAAACGGCCAAGGAGCTCGGGGCGCTGACCATCGGCGTCGTCACCCGGCCCTTTTCTTTCGAAGGCGCCCAGAGGCGGGCCATCTCCGAAGAAGGTCTCGCGAATCTTCGCGATCGTGTCGACTCCCTTATCACCGTTCCGAACGACAAGCTTCTTTCCATCATCGACAAGAAGACGACGCTCATCAGTGCCTTCCGCATCGTCGATGATGTCCTAAGGCAGGGAGTCCAGGGGATCTCGGACCTCATCACGAAGACGGGCATCGTCAATGTCGACTTCGCCGATGTGCGTACGATCATGGAAGACAGCGGAAGCGCCCTTATGGGTATCGGCATCGCATCCGGCGAGAACCGCGCGTCCGAAGCGGCCAAGGCGGCTATCAACAGCCCGCTCCTCGAGCTTTCGATCGACGGCGCGAAGGGAGTCCTTATCAATATCACGGGTTCGAGCGATCTCGGGATGCTCGAGATCAACGAGGCGGCCAACATCGTGACCGAAAGCATCGATCCGAATGCCAAGGTCATCTTTGGCGCATCGGTCGACGACCAGGTCCGCAAGGGTGAGATCCAGATCACGGTGGTCGCGACCGCCTTCGATGAGGCCCGCGTCAACGAATCTCCCGCCGGGTTCATTTCCCGCGCGAGCAGCATGACCGTCGGACGGGCGATGAGCACCCCGACTGAATCGCAAGAACGGGAAGAAGAGGCGAAGGAGGAAGAAGAATTTTCCCGCTCCGCGTTCGAGAGCACCCGTCGCATGGTGGAACAGCCGAGCATGATCATCGAGGAAAAGATCCAGCCGCGAGCCGTTCCGCTCCGCACCGAATCGAAGGAACTCGTCGAGGAATCGGACGATCTCGAAATCCCGGCCTTCATCCGCCGGAAGATGAAGAAATAGTATTTTCCGAAAATCGCCCTACCAGGGGCGATTTTTTCACTGCTTGCTTATAGTTTTTCGTATGAAAAAAACATATCTTACTGTCATCATTCTTCTCTTCGCCCTCGGCGGCGGGATTTTGGTATGGCATGATATGCGCGATGCAAGAGAGGAAGCGGCAAAAAAATCAGCGGAACAGGAATCGTCGCTGAAAGAAACTGGACAAGGGCAAGGATTGGTATGGTATCAGGTTCCGGAGCTTGGCATAGAGTTTCAGATAAAGAAAGAAGCGGCTGATGAGCTGGTGTATACATACGAGTCCTATCCTAAGAATGTTCCGTTTGGCAGCGCCTTTTTTACGGCAAAGGGACTTGATCCAGGATGCAAAATGGGTGGAGTAATGATAGTGCATAGGTTCGAAGGTGTACCGGAGAACTATGATGCTAACATGATGATGGGCGGCGAATTGAAACAGTTCGATGGATTTTTTATCAAATTTTATGGTCCGCAATGTGCATCGGATGAAAGTTTCATAAATTGGACTGAACGTGTTAGGGGGGAGAATCAGCAGGTTGATGTCTGGATCACAGGTATTCTCGAAACCATGAGAAAAACATCACAGCAGCCGGCCATGAATAAAAAATCAGCGGGTGAGAAGCGGGACTTTGTCTGGTATCAGATTCCTGAGCTTGGTATAGAATTTCAAATCGAGAAACTAGGAGCCGATGAACTGATTTACATATATGGATCTCATCCCGGAGTCGAATTTGGCGGGGCATCATTTTCTACAAAAAAACTTTCTCAGATTCCCGGATGTGAGGCGGCGTCTGGTCCACTTGGCGCCCTCACAAAACTACAAGGGAAACCTAATGACTACAAGAATCCGGAATATCTTATGGCGAGAAGTCCTCGGCAATTCGATGGTTTTTTCCTGATATGGAGTGGCCCCCAAGCGGTCTGCGCCCGTCCAGAATACAAAGAGCAATTCGATGCTTTCTTTGAAGAACATACGGGGGCCGGCTTAGGGTCGCCGGAAATGCTCGAGTCAATAAGGGAGACCAATTGATACACCTATGAGCAAGAAAATGGTCGTCGTAGTTGCAATTCTTCTGCTTCTCCTGCTGGGAGCAGCTTGCTTTTGGTATTCCAAACAATCTGCGTTTCCAGAGCAGCCGACTGCGGCCTTGCCTCAGCCACTAGGGAAGCAAAGAGAGAAGACGACATCGAATACCGAAGCTCAAACCCCAATCAAGTGGCAAAACTTTGCCATGGAATGGCCGGCCGATGTCTTGGATGTCTCCCTTTGGGAGAAATATGAGGTCAAAGCAGAGGGCGTGGAACTCCTCCTTCCAAAGACCTGGAGGGTGAATGAGAACTCGATCATCTATCCGGATGAAACGGATGAAAGCTGGATTCATGTATATCGGAGTCCCCTGCCCGAATATTTCAATGGCAAGATAGGGAAAGGAAAAGAATTCTCCGTTGCCGAGGCTATCATGAGCAAGTACCTCGTTTACGACGATGGGTACAACTTTACCCTCCAAGGGAATCGCTTCAACGAGGTCTCCGTGCCCATTGGAACGGGCATCGAATATCCGAGGCTTTTGGAAACCTTTTACGAGTATCCTAGTGTCAAAGACAAGACAAGAGAGCGAAGATTGTTCATTCTCTTCTCGGAGAAAACGAAAAAGACATACTCATTCGGATATGAGTGGGAGTTCTACAACCCCGTCATAGACCGAGCCTTCGAGGAGATGGTGAAGAGCGCGCGGGTACTCGAGTAGTAGCCCCGAAAATTTCCAGATCTGGTATGTATCGAAACCGAGGCCGTAATATCGCATCGATATTTACGAAGCCCCGAAGAAACATTTCTTCGGGGCTTTTCATTGGACAAACCGGCACATTGGGGTATAGAGTGATTATGAAAAGAGAGGAGATTTTCTTTCCAGTTCCCATTTGCTATTCCGATCGTATGAAATGCCCATTTTGCAGCCATGCCGATACGAAGGTGGTCGATTCGCGTGAGACCAAGGACGGTTCCTCGATACGACGCCGGCGCGAGTGCGAGGCATGCGCCGCGCGGTTCAGCACCTACGAAGAAGCGGAAATGTTCACCCTCATCGTGATAAAGAAAGACGGCGAACGGCAGGAGTATGACCGGAAGAAAATCGAGGCGGGACTGGAACGGGCCTTTGAAAAACGCGACCGGGGAGAAGAGAAATCAGAGAAAATATTGAGCGAAGTCGAATACGAGCTCCATGCCAAGCGGGTGCCGGAAATCACGAGCCGGGAAATCGGGGACTTGATAATGGAAAAACTGCGCGCCGCAGACGAGGTGGCCTATATTCGCTTCGCGAGCGTCTACGAATCGTTCGGGAGCGCCAAGAGTTTCAAGAAGGCGATAGAGAATCTCGACTAGTATGACCTCGGCCCGCATATTCCGTTTCGCGCTCCTTGCTTTCGTGGGAGGGGTATTCGCCGGATCATTTTTCTTCGCGTGGTCGCCCTCGCTGCCCCTTTGGCTTATCGCAGTTTCTCTGGCCTTCGCCTCTGCATGGCCGAACCGGTATGGCGTCGCCCTCGCTCTCGCGTGCCTTTCCCTTTCGTGGGGATTTTTTTCTGTGAGCGACGCCGAACGATACTGGACTTCGGATCGGGCGTTGGGCTTCGTCTCGGGCGAAGTGCGGATAGTCCGAGCCCCCGAGAGAAAGGATGCGTTTCAGGAGGTAGTAGCAAGATTCGTCTCCTGCGAAAGCGCTCTCTGTCCCTCTGACCTGGTATCGGTGCGGCTCCCGCTTTTTTATACGCTGTCTTACGGGGAGGCAGGCCGGATTTCGTGCGAGGTCGAGAGTCCGGCCGAGGAATGGCGGATGTATTATGCGAAAGACGGCATAGGGTTTTCTTGCCGGGCAAAGGAATGGGCTTCGAAGGCGAAGAGCAGCGCCTTTCCTGTCCGGTTGAGGGGGATGGCGGATCGGTTCGAGGCCGCAATCGGGGAGGTGCTGCCGGAACCGGAGTCGAGCCTCGCCAAGGGACTTTTGCTCGGCGGAAACGGCAGGCTTCCGCAGGATGTCCGGGATGATTTCCGTGTGGCGGGGCTTTCGCATATCGTCGCCGTATCGGGATACAATATTTCCATCATCGCCGGATACTTTCTCCTTATCGGCATCGCGCTTTTCCTTCCGAGGAAAAAGGCGGCGATCCTCGCCTTGGTGGGCACGCTTGCCTTCGTCTTCATCGCCGGGGCTCCCTCCTCCGCCCTTCGCGCCGTGGGCATGGCAGGGGCGCTCATCCTGTCGTGGTGGTTCGGCAGGCGGTACGCATCCCTATGGGCGATACTGCTCGTGGCCGCCCTCATGCTGCTTTGGAGTCCGCTTTTGCTCCGGCATGACCTGGGGTTCATACTGTCTTTTTTCGCGACGCTCGGCATCGCGCTTTTTGCGCCTTGGGTCGAGCGGGTTGTGCGCCAGGTACGGCATGGCAGGTTCTTTCTCGAAGCATTCCTCCTTACCCTTTCGGCCGAGCTCTTCATCCTGCCCATCCTATTTTTCAATTTCGGAGTATTTTCTTTGGTAACATTTCCGACGAACACGATTCTCTTGCCGCTCGTCCCGCTTGCGATGCTCGCCACCTTTTTTTCCGCAGTCTTCGGGATGGTGGTTCCCGCACTGGGGTATATCCTGGCATTTCCGACCTATGCCGTGCTTCACCTCATCATTTCCGGCGCATCTTACGCCGCGTCATTTGACCAGGCGGTCATTACATCGGATACTTTCGGCTGGGGGAGCGTCGTCCTCTGGTATGCCGTACTCGGAGGACTCGTTCTTTTGGGCGGGTTTCTTCGGAGGAGAATGTTTGATGATACACGGGTATGACAAAATCTTTTTTCCTTCGGAGTTTCTTTCTTTTTTTGATCGCAAGCACGCTCCTCGGGGGATGGTTCGCACATTTCTCGTGGACGAACAGCCGGTCGACGGAAGTGATCTTCCTTGATGTCGGACAGGGCGACGCCATCCTGATCCGGCAGGGAAGCAATCAGATATTGATAGACGGCGGACGGAGCGGCAAGACGCTGCTTTCTTCGATTTCACGATATATGCCCTTCTGGGATCGAAGCCTGGAGGTCGTGATCGCCACCCATCCGGATGCGGACCATATCGGGGGGCTTCCTTCGGTGTTCCGGAGCTATCGCGTCGACACCTTCGTATCGACCGGCGCCGAGTCGTCTTCGGACATCTATCGCTATTTCAAACAGACCCGGGAAGAGCATCCCTCGACGCGAAGCATGGTCGCCAAGCGCGGGCTGTCGTTCACTTTCCCGCAAGGGGGTTCGCTTGTGGTGTGGTATCCGGAGGATGGAAGTCTCGCATCCGGTGATACGAATGAGTCAAGCATCGTCACTCGGTTTTCGTTCGGGGAGACGGATATCGTGCTTTTGGGGGATCTTCCCCATGAAGAACGGTTTCTTCCCGTATTTCCCCGATCCGAGATACTCAAGCTCGCGCATCACGGTTCGAAGTCTTCATCGAGTGAGATTTTCTTGGAGCGAGTGGGCGCACAGGAGGCTGTGATTTCTGTCGGAAAGAATTCATACGGGCACCCGGCTCAAGAGGTGCTCGATCGGGTGTCGCGGATTTCTTCCGTCATCCGACGGACCGACGAGGCGGGTGATATCGTGTACGCGTGTGTCGCGGCCCAGAACCGCTGCGCGTTCGCTCCGTGACCGTGTCGCATGAATAGGGACACTGAATATTGACAAAGCGGCTTTTCCGTGTTACTTTTCGTGAGAGAGGGGTAATTTTTGTTTTGAATACATATGGAAAGGGCGCATCCGAAAAACGAGCGATCACTGGTCATCATCAAGCCCGATGGAATTCAGCGCGGGTTGATGGGAGAAATCCTCCGGCGGATCGAGCGGACGGGCCTCAAGTTCGCCGCCATGAAACTCCTGGTTCCGAACGAGGACCAGTGCTGGCAGCATTATCACAAGGATGATGAGTGGTTTCTTTCGAAGGGCAATCGGATCACGAATGACCGGAAAGAGCAGGGTTTGGCGATAGAAAAAGAGCCTCTCGAATACGGCAAAGATATTATCCGCGCGAATGTGAATTTTTTCATTTCAGGACCGGTGCTCGCGCTCGTCGTCGAGGGAAATCAGTCGGTGGCGATCGTGAAGAAGCTTGTCGGGGGAACCGAACCTACCACATCCGATGTGGGGACGATCCGCGGCGACTTGACGGTAGACTCCTACGCGCTCTCTTCGATCGACAACCGGGCCGTGCGGAATCTGGTACACTGCTCCGACAGCCCCGAAGAGGCGGAACGCGAAATGAAGCTCTGGTTTACCGAAGGGGAGATCGTGGACTATCGCTTGGTCGGCGAACAGATACTCTACGATGTGAACCTCGATGGGATTTTGGAGTAGAACCGTCCAGTTATTATCGGAAAAAGTCAAAGCCCGGGTATGTTCCCGGGCTTTGTTCGTCTCTTGACCGAGGGGGTGAAATGAGGTATAGTGGCTTCAATACTGTCGCAGTTTCGAGGGACAGTTGGACGCCTCTTGGATAAAGAGGAATAGTTATTTGACAAAAGAAAGGGAAAAAAATGGCCTGCATAATAGATTCGTCATGTCACCGGAATAACAAGGAAGAAGATAGAAATACTTGCAATGTTGCCCAAACATACCCTCATGCCTGCCCTCGGGCCATGGATGGAGAAGGGTTTAAGTTGAGCACGATTGCAAAAACGAACCCTCTTTTAAAGAATCTCTTGGAGAGAACAAAGGAGCAGACTACCTATCCGACCCCTCGCCTTCAGCCGGTACTGAGAATAAAAACGAACTACTTTGATAGCTCGTGTCTTAAAAATTCTTCCGGATTCAAAAAAATCAGGCGGCAGGTGGGAAGAATCGTTTCCCGCTATATCGCCGTCCTCTTGCGCATCGCTCGAACGCCACTTCATACGCCGCTCTGGGAAAATCTGCTTTCCTTGAAGCGAAGGGCCGAAGAGAAGATAAATGAGAAAGGCATCGCGCAGGGTCTCATCGGTTGGCCCAAGGATTGCTTGGAAAATCATCTGGTGCCTGTGTGGCAGAAGGGCGGACCGATGGGTTTTTGTTCCATTTGAAATCCTTTTCGAAAAACGATGTTTGTAGGAGTTCATGAGAGTGAGGTCGTTCCAATGCGAATGACCTCCTTTTCTTTTTTCCCGAGGTATGGTTGTATGCTCTTGAGAGTCGCGGGGTATAGTATAGTGGCAGTACGCAAGGCTGGGGGTCTTGTAGTTCGGGTCCGATTCCCGATACCCCGACTGAAAGTTGTGAAAAATAAAGAAAACGGTCATTTTGAAATGCAAAAAACTCCCCGGGCGGGGAGTTTTCGTTTTCTTCCTGTTCCTTTCGGAGCCAAGGCTATTTCACCGCCAGTTTCGCCAGGGTGCGGATGGCCCGGGTGGAGAGACGCACGCGCACGCCGTTTATCTTCTTGCTTTGGAGGTTGATCGCGAACTTCCGTCGGGTAGCGATATTGGAGTGACTTCGCGAATTTCCTGTCTGGGTACCGCGACCGGTTACTTGGCACACTCGGCTCATAATGAAGAGTTGAAATATTACCTGAAGGAGTGTACCATGTACCGGCAGGCTTGGCAAGCCCGTCCAAGAAATGCGCACTCGAGAGGCGGACAGAGTCGCGTCGGGACGAAAAATCATACCGCATCAATTTTTGAAGCAGCATTTCCTATGGCCAATGAAATCGTTCTCGTGGGATTCTACCTTCTCACGCTCATCTATTCCATCGTCATCCACGAAGTCTCGCACGGCGTGGTCGCCTTGTGGCTCGGGGATCTGACGGCAAAATATGCCGGACGGCTGAACCTGAATCCCGTGAAACACATCGATCCCCTGGGGTCCATCGTCGTTCCGGTCGGGCTGTTCCTCCTTGCCGGGTTCGCGTTCGGTTGGGCCAAACCGGTGCCGTACAATCCGTACAACCTCCGCAATCAGAAATGGGGGCCGGCGCTCGTCGCCTTGGCGGGGCCCGTGGTCAATATCCTCCTCGCGCTTTCGGCTGTCGTCGTCGCCTCCCTCCTTCCTTTGGGAGTGCTGGCGAAAGAGGATATCTTCTCGCGATTCATCGGAGTCATTTCCGGAGGCGGGGATTTCTTCGATCGCTGGGGACTTCTGGCACAGGCGCTTTCGGGCTCGTTCAGCAGCATTTTCTTCGGACTCTGCCTGTTCATCATCTTTTGGAATGTGCTCCTCGCGTTTTTCAATCTGATCCCGATTCCGCCCTTGGACGGCTCCAAGCTCCTTTATTCTCTGTTCGACTTTCGGGAAGACACCGTCCGTTTCCTCGAGCAGTGGGGGTTCTTCATCCTCCTCGGGCTTATTTTCTTCTTGCCGGGGGTGCTCTCGTCCGTCATTTATCCGGCACTCAACTTCTTTTTCGGGCTCCTGTTTTAGCGAGGCGGTGGATTCGCGTGGCTTGTTGACAAGTTTTCGCTTTTCCTTTACCATGGCTTTTACAAGCGTTCATCGCTTTTTCATTTTGTTTTCAAAAGAATGGCAACTATCAACCAGCTCGTGAAGCATCCTCGTTCGACCGGTATCAAGAAATCGAAGTCTCCCGCGATGACTTATGTCTCGAATACGATCAAGAACCGGAAGACCTATACCAATAGCCCTTTCAAGCGCGGCGTGTGCATCAAGGTATCGACCATCACCCCGAAGAAACCGAACTCGGCGCTCCGGAAAATCGCTCGTGTGCGCATCACGAACGGCATGGAAGTGACCGCCTATATCGGCGGAGAGGGGCATAACCTCCAGGAGCACTCGATCGTGATGATCCGCGGCGGGCGCGTGAAGGACCTTCCCGGCGTGCGATACCATGTGGTCCGCGGCGTGCTCGACTCGGCCGGTGTCGCCAACCGCAACCAGGGCCGATCGAAATACGGCGCCAAGCGTCCGAAGAAAGCCGAGTAACAGTATCAATTATTTTTTGACACCCCACTTGTATGCCGCGAAGGAAACGACAATATAAGAAGCCCTGGCCATCCGATTCCAAATACGGCAGTCCGCTCGTCGGGCATTTCATCGGGCTTATCATGTGGAACGGCAAGAAGAGCGTCGCCGAGCAGATCATGTACGATTCGTTCGATATCATCCACGAGCGCACGAAAAAAGGCGGGCTCAACACTTTCGAGCAGGCCATCAAGAACATCTCTCCTTTGCTCGAGCTCAAATCGCGGCGTGTCGGCGGTGCCAACTATCAGGTTCCTATCCCTGTCTCCGGCGATCGCCGCCAGACCCTCGCTATGCGCTGGATCCGCGATGCCTGCCGCAAGCGCAAGGGCAAGGCCATGGCGGAAAAACTCGCCGATGAGCTCATGGAAGCTTCCAACAAAACGGGGGCCGCCATGAAGAAACGCGAGGAAGTCCACCGCATGGCCGAAGCGAACAAGGCGTTCGCGCACTTCGCCTAAGCATTAGCCGAATATTTTTGATGAAGAAAGTTGCCGAGCGTCTGCCTCGGCATTTCTTTTTTAAATTCGCGTATGAAACGCAAGGCTCTTATTTTCATATCTCTGATCGCCCTTCTCTATTTCGCAGTCGCCGCATCTACTATCGTGCAGACGACTCGTATCAAGAATGATCCGTGTTATCGGATCATCGATGGCAAGCCGCCGGGGTATATCGTCGAGGCGGATCGGGTATGCGTGCCGGAAAGTTCCGGGCAGTATGAGTCATATTTTCGGACTTTGGAAGGCGTCGATGTGGCGACATTCGAGGAAGTCGGTGCGGGTTTTGCGAAAGATGCCCGGCATGTCTATTACGGAGATGCGGTCGAGGATCGCTTCGATCCGAAAACATTCCGCCACATCGGCAATGGGTATGTGGCCGACCGCGCTCTTGTCGCCTATTATGATAGATTTCTTGAAGGGGCCGATTCGAAAACATTCGCTGTCTTTCCGGGGAATTATTATTATGCTAGGGATGAAAACCAGGTCTATTTTCACGACCGCGCCATCCCCAGAGCTGACCCGGATTCATTCGAAGCGATTGCGGAACACGAGGAATATGGTCGTGACCGAAAAAATGTATACTACTCGGGCAGAATTGTCAGCCAGGCGAATCCGGCATCCCTCGTTTTTCTCAATGATCGGGTCACGAAGGATCAGAGGCATGTTTTTTGCAACGGTTCACTCTTGGATGGGCTCGATGCTGAAACATTCGAGCAGATTGGCCGATCCGATTACCTTCGTGACGGCGATACGTTGTACTATTGTGAGAAGAAGGTCGAAGGCATTGATGTCGCCGCGTTTCATGTGCTTCCCGCAACCAAGAGCGATCAAAAAAATCGCATAAGAGCGGTCTGGCTTGATACTTGTGGCACCGATGGAAAATCTGTGGTCTGTGATGGAGAAATATGGCGATGGGAGGATCCGGAGGAATTTTTTTCCGGCGAAATACCGGAGCTTCCGCCTTACTTCGAATGATACTCATGAGTTTTGATAATCCCTCATAGATCCGATACTGTGGCTTTTGTATGAACAAAAGGAAAATTTCTGTCGCTATTGGAATAGTTGTCACTCTTGCCCTACTTGCGGGAGGATGGGTTTGGTATGAAAAGAGGCAGAAAGCAGTACAGGTGCCGAAATGGGAAACTCGAGGGCAACAAAAAATTTCTACTGAAGATACAGTTGATGCAGGGGACTGGAAGGTGTATCGGAATAAAGAGTTTGGATTTGAAATTAAAGCACCGGAAGACTGGATTGTGGATTTAGATAATGGTGTCTGGATTTATAGCTATAAAAAAGATAGATACAATATTTTAAATATTACTTTCGAAAAAGATACTACGCTTGAGAAATTTATTGATAAATACAATAATTCAGACATTGCGAAAAATGGCGCATCGCTATCACGGGTTATTGCGGTCGAAAATTATGATTCCTTGAAAGAACTTGGTGCTAAAAAGATCATCGGCACTACGGCGGAAGGTATAAATAATATTATAATTTTTGTCCAGCATGGGAATGGTGCCTATGTTGTTACATATCACGATATAAAATCGAAAAATGATATTGAAAAAATTATAAAAACTTTCAAAATCATAGGAAGATAAATGGGTGTTCTTGAAAACGGATCGGTCGAAACGGCTGTCGTGTACGGCAACTACCGATATGTCATCCGTACCAAAGGTGAGTGGCACGAGAGAATGCTTCCGAAGTTTTCATTCCTCAAAAACGAGCGATGAAGGATAGCAGCCGGATGTATCTTTCGGAAGGATGCGGGGGTTTGACGGGACAGCTTTTCTTGAGTATTCTGCAAAGTTGATAGGTGTATCAGGTATCTATGAATAAAAAAGGAATCATTTCTCTCGGAGTTATCATCCTCGCCTCGCTCGCAGGCGTCGTTTGGTATGGCAACTCGAAGGAACAGCTGGTACAAAAGGGACAGCTCCCATCCCAGGACATCCCGAGCCAATCCACACCCGCCCCCAAAGATAAGACCCTCCCAGGCTTCAAGAAGACGGGCATCCAAGACCTGGAAGGACCCTACAAGAAGGTGACGGTGAGCGACGGCGAGATCGCCTTCTCCTAAGCGGACCTGGGGACCAGGAGAGCCGTGTGCGCCACAATGCGCGCCAGCGAAGCCGATACCGCGCGTTGTTCGTCGCTAAGGTCGTTTC
>CALMHZ010000092.1 GCA_937864125.1 uncultured bacterium | reverse complement strand
ATTCGTTGCAGACGGAGAAGGCGACGCCGAAGGCTCGGAGGTCGAAACCTCCCGTGAGGTTGCGGCGCCCATCCTCGAGTCCGCCGAATCCGATGAGGAGCGCCTTTCGAGGTATAATCCGGAACGCGATTTCACGATGGAAGAAGCGAAGCTTATCAAAAAAGATGCCAAAGTGGGGGATATCATCGATATTCCGTTGCCTCCGCATGAGGATTTCGGCCGTGTCGCCGCGCAGACCGCGAAACAAGTCGTCATCCAGCGATTGCGCGAAGCGGAGCGCCAGGCGATGTACGACGCCTACAAGGATCGCGAGGGCGAAGTCGTCAACGGGACCATTCAGCGCATCGAAGGACGCAATGTGTTCGTGGATCTTGGAAAGTCGACGGGGATCCTCTTCCCGTCCGAGCAGGTCGAAGGGGAATCGTATCGGATGGGGCAGCATATCAAGGTATACCTGGTGCGGGTCGAGAGCGATCCGAAGGGACCTGGTATCGTGCTTTCCCGTTCGCATCCGGAAATGGTCAAGCACCTCTTCTCGCTCGAGGTCCCGGAAATTTTTTCGGGCACGGTCGAAGTCAAAGCCATCGCGAGAGAAGCCGGTTCGCGTACGAAAATCGCCGTTGCTACCACCCAGGAGGGAATCGATCCTATCGGATCGTGCGTAGGGCAGAAGGGAACCCGCGTCCAGGCCATCATCGATGAGCTGGGCGGAGAGAAGATCGATATCATCGAATGGAACGAAGATATCTCGAAATTCGTTGTCGCGGCCATGAGCCCGGCCAAGGTTCTGTCGGTGAACATCGAGGAGAGCGAAGAAGGACGGCGGGCGAAGGTAGTCGTGCCGGATGATCAGCTGTCGCTTGCTATCGGAAAGCGGGGGCAGAATGTGCGGCTCGCGGCCAAGCTCTCGGGTTTGCGCATCGATGTCGTGTCGGCGTCCGAGACCGGAGCGGTAGCCGAAGCGAAAGAAGAGCCGGCTCCCTCAGTGTCGGAGACCGTTTCTCCCGAGTCTTCCGAAGAAGCCGCCTCCTAATTTTTGATCGAAAGAATCTATGAATCTTTGGCATGATATTTCATCCGGCGCGGAAGCGCCTCAGATCATCAATGTGATCATCGAGTGTCCGAAGGGCACCAAGAACAAGTACGAGATCGACAAGGAAACCGGACTCATCAAGCTCGACCGAGCCATGAAGAGCGCGCAGGACTATCCGTTCGATTACGGGTTCATGCCGCAGACCTTGTGGGATGACGGGGACGCGCTCGATGTGGTGCTTCTTACCACCTACCCTCTTGCCTGCGGTATCTTGGTCGAAGCTCGGCCGATCGCTGTCATGGGCATGATCGATTGCGGGGAAGGCGACGACAAGATCATCGCGGTTCCGAAGAACGATCCGCGTTTTGAGACGGTTACGGATCTTTCGGATGTGAATCCGCATACCCTGAAGGAAATACAGCATTTTTTCGAAACCTATAAGTCTATAGAGGGAAAGGAAGTCGTCGTGAAAGGCTTCCAAGGGAAAAAAGAAGCACTGGCCGCGGTCGAAAAAGGGCTCGCGCTCTATAGGAAGCAGTATACGAAGTAGGGCGGGTCGGAGGCAGTTGATTCTTAGTTTTATCGTATTTGCTATGGATGTTTCAGTGAAAAAACTTCCGAAGTCGCGTGCGGAAATATCGGTTTCTCTCCCTTGGGACATGTGGAAGCCGGAGATCGAGCATGCGGTAGCGGAATTGGGAAAGGATATGAAAATCGAAGGGTTCCGTCCGGGGAAAGCTCCTCGCGCGGTGCTCGAGCAGAAGCTGGGCAAGGCGACCATTCTCGTCGAGGGCGCCGAGCACGCCATCGACCACTTCTATCCTGAGGCGCTCAAAAAATCGGAAATCGACGCGATCGGGAAGCCGGAGGTTCGTCTGGAAAATGTGAAGGAAGGCGAACCGCTTGCATTCACCGTCGAGACGGCCTGCATGCCCACCGTTACGATCAAGCCATGGGAGAAAAAAGTCCGCGCCATCAATGAGGAAAGAAAAAAGGAGGCCGTCAAGGTGTCGGAGAAGGAAGTCGAGGAAGAAATCGAAAAGTTCGCCGAGTCCCGCGCGACATTCGTGACGGTTCTTCGCCCGGCGAAAAAAGGCGATATGGTCGAAGTCGATTTCGAGGTGACGATGGGGAGCGTTCCCATCGAGGGAGGGACGAGCAAAAAGCATCCGATCGTCCTCGGTAAGGGGGCATTTCTCCCGGGATTCGAGGACGCGATCATCGGGCTTTCGGCCGGTGAAGAAAAATCAGTCGATCTCACTTTCCCGAAAAAATATCATGTAGCCCGTCTTGCCGGAAAGGAAGCGAATTTTTGGGTGAAGGTGCTTTTGGTACAGGAGCGGAATGTCCCGGCCATCGACGATAATTTTGCCATGTCGGCGGGAAATTTCAAGACGATCGCGGAACTGAAGAAAAGCGTGGCCGAAGGCATGACGCTTGAGAAGGAGAATGAAGCGAAAGAAAAGCACCGGGTAGCGATTCTCGAGGCGATCGTCGAAGAGGCCGAGGCCGAGCTTCCCGCGGTGCTCGTGGAAAGCGAACTTAAGCGGATGGTGGCAGAATTTTCCCATCAGGCCGGGAGCATGGGGATGGAACTTGGCGACTACCTCGGGAAGCTGGGAAAAACGGAGGAGGATCTGGTGCGCGACTGGCGTCCGCAGGCAGAAAAGCGGATCCTTTCGGGGCTGGTCCTCGAATCGCTTGCCAAGGAGCAGGGGATAAAGATCGACCAAGAAGAGGTCGAAGCGGAAATGAATAAGGCGCTCGCCTATCTCAAGAGTGTCAAACAGGCGGAAAAAGATATCGATCTTCCCGGCTTGTATGATCTCGCCCAGTCCCGTTTGCGGAATGAGAAGCTGTTTGAATTTTTGGAAACCCTTTGATAACGACATGTGCCCGGAGACGGACCCGTCGCCAGACACATGTTCTCTTCTTATGCGGAATAATTACCTGGTACCGATGGTGGTCGAGAAAACGAGCATGGGGGAGCGCGCGTATGATATCTACTCGCGCCTTCTCAAGGACAGGATCATCTTTCTCGGATCGGCTATCGACGACGATATCGCCAATATCGTCATCGCCCAGCTCCTGTTTCTTGAGTCGGAGAATCCGAAGGAGGATATCCGCATGTATATCAACTCTCCCGGAGGATCGGTGACTTCCGCCCTCGCCATCTATGACACTATGCAGTATGTGAAGCCGAAGGTGCAGACCATTTGCGTGGGGCTTGCCGCCTCGGCAGGGGCGGTGCTCCTTGCTGCCGGAGCGAAGGGAAAGCGCCTGTCGCTTCCGAACAGCGAAGTGATGATACACCAGGTATTGGGAGGAACATCGGGACAGGCGACGGAAGTAGAGATCCACGCCCGGCATATCCTCAAGACCCGGGATCGCCTCAACCGCATCTTGGCGAAGCACACCGGACAAAAGCTCGCGCGAATCGAGAAGGATACCGAGCGCGATTATTTCATGACGGCGCTTGAAGCGAAATCCTATGGCATCGTGGATGTCGTGATCGGATAGAACTTTTCTTCATCGGCTTGAAAAAAGAGACGGCTAGCCGTCTCTTTTCTTTTTTCGGCGGTGATCTACACAAGCATGCTTGCGATGCTGGAGCCGTTCATTTCTTTCGGTTGCGGAATTTTCAGGATATCGAGAATGGTAGGGGCGACATCCGAGAGAAGCCCTCGGACTTCGTTTTGTTCGCGGACCATGACGGACGCGTCTTTTTCCCTATGGTTGTCGGGAGTGATATACCAAAGAGGTATGGGATTCGTCGAGTGTTCGGTGTCCGTTTCGCCCGTAGATACCTTTTTGAGCTCTTCCGCGTTGCCGTGGTCCGAAGTGAGCATGAGCGCGCCGCCTGCCTTGAGGACGGCGGGAATGATGAGGGCCAAGCACCGCTCGGGCGCTTCCACGGCCTCGGC
>CALMHZ010000091.1 GCA_937864125.1 uncultured bacterium | reverse complement strand
CTCATCTATGTTGATGTGTTTTATCGTTTTCCAATAAATTTGTTAAGAAATTACGCCATAGCCTATAAAAGGAGATAAGTTCCTTGGTATTCAACGGTAATCGCCCAAATGAACCACGCCCTGATAACCCTTTGCTGTGGTCGATCCGTAGCTAAACTTCACGAGGAAAACACCTTGCTACGAAGTTCTGTATGCCAGTACAAGCGTGCAGCCTCTGAGGCGTATCGGGATGGGGTATCAGCCATCGCTCGCCTTACCAGAGATCTTAAATTCCAGCAACAGATATCCCTCAGTCTCGGACGCGCCTTGGACCAGGCGCGCAAGGAGTCGAATCAATCAAAAAGGGAAATCGCGAGCTTGGTTGAATTGGCTCACAATGATCCTTTGACAGGGCTTCTCAATCGCCGCGGCCTTGCTGAACACCTAGCGGGAATCGCTTCCGCTTTTTCTCACGCCGGGAAAGAGGACGAGATCTCAGGTCATCATCAATCACTTGAATGCCGGGTCGTGTACATTGATCTCGATGGATTCAAATCGATCAATGATACCCAGGGCCACGACAAAGGGGACGAAGTACTGAAGTCATTCGCAGACCTTCTGCGACAAGTTTTCGCCCGTCATGCCGACCTTGTCGTACGTCCGGGCGGTGATGAATTCATCGTTATCATGCCGAACTCGGATCTCTCCACCTCGGTCAAACGTGCTCAAGCCGTGCTGGACAGTATGAGTCGAAATGAATCCTTTCGTATTCAAGGCACTACGACGCCTGAGAATTCGATAAGCGCGAGCATTGGTATCGCTCCGATGGTGCTTCATGCGGAGGCGGGAGGATTATCGAGGGGAATGATCGAATCTCTTCTTGCGAAGGCAATAAAGCGCGCCGATCATGCCATGTTGGATATCAAAAAATCGGGGAAGAGCGGCATCGGAATCGCAAGAACGAACGACGCGGACTAAGTTTTTATCTGGAGATGGGAATATAAATATTCTCGTCTCTTTTTTTATTTGTTATCTTGGTATTGATATTGCTCATTATTTTACATGTCGTCAAATGTAACTTATGCGACATATACTAATAAATAATGGCTTGAAAAAGATATAAATATAAAATTATTTTCCTCATTACTCTTTTATAAAAACTATTGAATACTCACAGATCCTTGCCTAATGCGCATGGGATGGATTGATTGTCCTTTCTCACTCCTTTCATTTGCAGCCGAGCCGGCCGCGCCATACCAAGTCTATATTTTGTCACTGTATCCTACGCCATGGTTTCATCTGTGTATGCTCTCTTCCCGACTCCCCTTCTTTTATTTTCAAAAAACGATCAAGGGTGCCTTCGGAGGAGAAGCGAAAGGCCCCAGGGAAGTGCTAAGAAATTCCAAGGGAAAGAAGTCCTTCGCCCGCCTGGTTTCGCCAGATTCAAATGATGCCTCTTTAGGGTACATACATGTACCCCTTGTGTCATTCAAAGGGCTCTCAGTTGATAATTGAAAGGAACGATTTTTCAAAAAACCTAGAGCCATCCAAGAGGAGCTGAAGAGGATGCGCTCACACCGACTCTTATGACCTTCGGGACATAGGGACACAGTGCATCCCTTAGATTTTTTTTAGAAAGAACAGGAGGGGGGAGTGGTGTCGATAAAAAACATGAATCCCTTCTCGTCATTCAAATGAAGAGGCATCTCTCATTCCCCTTCTTTTCCTTGAAACGACTGAGTTGCCTAGAAAGGAAAGAGCGAGGAGCCGGATTTTTTTGCGGGAGGATTAACGCTCGGGCCCTGTCCAGGCGAAAGGAATCGCTTATCTTTTTTATAGGAAGAGGGGATGAGCCTCTCCGCAAGCCGCGTCGCCTCTTTTCGGTCGATCGAATCATTGGCCTTGTTTCGAAAAGTGCCCAGTACGGTGCGCATATCATCGACGGTGAGTCCCCTCTTGTCACGGCCGTATTTTTCCAGCTCCTTAAAAAATGCCTGTTTCTCCTTTGGTAGGTGAAGAAGCGCTTCCACTTTTTTGTCCGCCATAAGCTGCTTCATCGCGGTGCTTGTTTTGTAGTTATGATCTTCATGTCCGCGAAACTTCTCTCTCGATATGAGAGTCTTACTGCCTTTTTTCCCGAACCCGAAAGAAAGCCCCAACATAAAATTTTTTATAATTGATTAGGGGGTGCGGTTGCCTGAACCGGTATCCGTATTGTATCGCAAATCAGTGAATATTTCTACCTCCCGGAGCGAATGGATCAGGTTTATGGGAAGAATGTGCGTCGGGTCTTTGTTGAGGATCGCCCGAGTCCACGCCTGTTGTTTTTCCGTGCCTACGAGAAAAACAAACGCGCGATCCACGAAGTTTTTTATGAACGAGAAGGTCGCCGTGATGCGCTCCGGACATATGCTTGCCCCTTCCGCCCGATATCCCACGATCATTCTTTCGCTGTTAAAAAGGGCATCGAACTCCCCTTGCTCCTTTCGTGGAAAGACGCCCATCGTATGGCCATCGGCGCCCATGCCGAGAAGAGCGAGGATGATCCCCTCTTTGTTCGTCTTTCGCCACTCCCTGAGAGATTTTTCAAAGGAATCAGCGAGCGCATCACGAGTTTGCCCTTTCCGTACGCGAGTATCGATCAAATGAACTCCTGCTTCCCGGGCAACCGTATAAAAATCAGTCTTCATAAGAGCGGCAAAATTGCTTGCCGATTCCGTCGGGTCATAGCGCTCATCTACGGGAGCTATCGCGAGAGAGCTATCGAGATTTTCCGGATCGATAGCCTCTAGTACGCTGAGCGCCGATCCGCCGGAAAAAAGAAGGAGCGTCGGGGTACGCTCATGCTTCAGTCGCGACAGTTCTAGTGAAAGGCATCGGCCTAAAGCCTCTTTCGCTTCTTCGGCCGATGATCTTTGATGTATATTCATTATTGAAGATGTATCGGATCGTTTTCCTCCCGTTCCTGCCAAGTGAAATGTTCAGAGGGTCCGTTGATTTCGCGCTGGAAGGTATGTGCGCCGAAAAAATCCCTCTGCGCTTGGATGAGATTGGCAGGAAGCACCTCGGTCCTCATGCTATCGAAATAAGAAATCGCTGAGAGTATCCCTGGAACCGGGAGACCTTTTAAAATCGCCTGCGATGAAACAGTCCGAAGCGCCTGGGTATCTCGGGCCAGTATCTCTTGCGCCCATGGCGAGAGGAGTACATCCGCCTCCTTGCCCGTCTCTTTAAAGAGTCGCTCCATTTCAGCTAAGAAACGCGCGCGGATGATGCAACCTCCCTGCCAAATCCTCGATATTTCCGCAAAATCAAGATCCCATCCGTATGCGGCGCTCGCCTTACCCAGGAGATCATACCCTTGGGCGTATGAAAGGAGTTTGCCGGCATACAGCGTCGCTTCGATATCCGTTTCTGCTACGCCTCCTTCATCCATGGCTCGTGCTTCTCCCGTGTCTTTATGGACACGAGAAAGCAACAGTCTTCGCTCCTTGCATGACGAGGCATACCGAGCGAATACGGCCGTAGCCAAGGAAAAAGCGGGCTCCCCGAGCTCCAGCGATTCTTCCGCCGTCCATTTGCCCGTACCCTTCGATCCCGCCGTATCCAAAATCGCATCGATGATAAAACTCCCGTCTCTTTCCCTGGTTCGGAATATTTTCGCTGATATTTCGATAAGAAAAGATTCGAGTCTCCCCCTATTCCATTCTTCCAAGCGATCCGCGATAAGGAGATTCGAATGACCAAACAGATGTTTGAGAAGAAATGCCGATTCGGCGATAAGCTCCATGTCAGCGTATTCGATCCCATTATGGACCATTTTGACATAATGTCCCGCCCCACCCTCCCCCAAACGGGCCACGCAGGGCCTTCCCGAATAATCCACGGCGGCGATCGCTTCGAGGAGAGGCTGGAGCGATTTCCATGCGACTTCGCTTCCCCCGAACATAAGCGCCGGTCCGCGTCGGGCGCCTTCTTCGCCGCCGGAAACGCCAAGGCCGACGAAATGTATGCCGGAGCCTTGCAATGCCGCTTCCCGCCGGACAGTGTCTTTGAAAAATGAGTTCCCTCCATCGATAACAATGTCTCCGGGCGCAAGAAGAGGAAGCAAGGAGTTGATGACATGGTCTACCGACTCCCCTGATTGCACCATGAGGAGGATTTTTCGAGGAGAAGCCAAAGAGGCGACGAGGGCTTCGATGGTATAGACGGGGTCGATATTCCTCCCGTTTCCATACGCGGCCACCAATGCTTGCGTTCGCTGTAAAGACCGATTGAAAATCGCGGTGCGGAAGCCGTGATCCGCGAAGTTCATCGCAAGATTGGATCCCATGGCGGCAAGACCGATAATGCCTATATCATTTTTTTCTCTATTCATATCCCCTGAATTTTTATTACCAACCAATCGCAACAGGCTATAAATGACATGTCGAACCGTTGACGGCACTCTCGGGCGCGATAGCCTGTTTTATATGGCTGATATCGTATGAAATGGCGTCTTATGGCAAATAGCAATTCGGATTGACGGGAGCACCTGTGGGAAGCCCTTTGACCGTTCGTCCGGATTTCGTCTTGTAAGAAGAGATGATTTCGAAAGATCGAGCGGCATATACCGTGAAATGCACATGCGGACCGGTCGAAAATCCCGTGCTCCCCACTTTTCCTATTGTTTCGCCTTGCAGTACCTTGGCGCCCCGGCTCACTGATATCGAACTCATATGGCCGTATAAGGTCACGATACCATTGCCATGGTCGATAGCTACCCACTTCCCATATGCCACTTGTCCGAGGTTCCCGGTCCCTACGACCTTTCCGTCATTTGCGGCCAAAATTGCCGTTCCGGAGGAATTGGCGAAGTCGATACCGTTATGTTTTCCCGAGGCATATGCCGTCTTGGAAAAACTGGTTTTCCCATAGCCTTGGCTGATCGAAAATTTTTTCAGAGGATAATCAAGCAGCCCCTTTTTGCACGAAGGCATCCCGGCGATTTCACCGATTTTTCCCGCTTCCAGATCCGCTATTTCGCTATCGAGTTCCTCTCTTTGTTTCTGAAGATCATCCACCAGACTGTCATATTTTTTCACTTCGGCCCGAGTCTTCGTAAGGAGGTAGGCCTTGTTATTTTTCGTACTTTCAAGATACTCATTGCGCTCGGAGAGCTGCATCTTGAGCGCGTCGATCTCCTCCCTTTTTTTCCTGAGCAGGTCCTGCTCTTCGGTGAGGCTTTTTTTGGTGGATTCTAAGTCCGAAAGAAGCTGGCGTATTCGTTCGCCGGTTTCCGTAGCCCAATCTTCCCGTTTGGAGAAAAATCCATTGGTATCATCATCGTATGAAAATACGATGTTGGTACTGTCCGAAAGACCCGCGTGATACTCCCGGATCACTTCCGCAAGCAGTTGTTTTTCACGAGTGATATACCTGGTTTTTTCCGAAACGCGCTCCTCGACGCTCTTGAGACTCCCTTCTATGTCAGAAAGCTTCTCCGTGTTTGCCTTAATTTCAATCTCAAGCTTTGCCGCTTGGGCCTGCAAGACTTCTATCTGGTCGGCAAAGAGCGACCCTTGGCGGTTCTTAAGCTCGATGATTTTATTATAAGCTTTGATTTTGGCATCGAGGGCGGCCTTTTCCTCCTCCAACTCTTTCTGTTTTTTTATTTGTTCCGTTCTCGCTTCGGTGATACTCGGCTCTTGGACGGGCTGCGCGGAAAAAATAGAAAAAAGGCCGCCGCAAAGAAGCAGGAGGAAAAGCAGATGTGGGAAGTGTTTTGTGGCTCGATGAGTCATAATCTCTCAATAGTATACCACAAATATTTCTACATGTTGAGGATGGAAAGCGCCAAACGGATGCGTTTTTTGGCAGCATCCTTGCCGATCACCCAAGCGATATCCTGCGGCGGCGGAGACTTTTCCGCGCCCGTTAGCGCTACGCGGATCGGCCAGAGGAAATCACCGCGCTTATCGCCGGCCGCCGCAAGCAGGGCTTCTCCGATATGTTCGCGGGTCCAATTTTCTTGGCTGATTCCTTCAAGAATGAGGATCGCTTGCTCCAAAGCCTCCATCGCCCCCGCGATGGTGCTTTTTTTCCACGGCAACATATCCTTTTGACACACAGGTTCGATAAAGAAAAACGGATTTTCTTCGCCGATGTCGGCGAGCTTAGTCAGGCGTTCCTGCTCGATCGCGAGGACGCGCCTGAGGTACTCTTCTTCGCGTATGTGAGCAGGCGCGTTGCTTATAAGATTTTTATTCAAGAATCCCCCCTCGAGCGCTCTCTCATAGAGCATATCGATCGGAAGCGCTTTGATATATTCCCCGTTCATCCAGTCGAGCTTGCCTTGATCAAAAACCGCTCCGGTCTTGTGCACGCCCTCGAGATCGAATGCGTGCGTGAGCTCATCGAACGAGAAGATTTCCTTGGTGCTGCCCCTCCCTGGATTCCATCCGAGGAGCGCGACGAAGTTGACGAGCGCTTCCGGCAGGTATCCTTTCGCGAGATAGTCTTCGACCGCGACATCTCCTTGACGCTTGGAAAGCTTGCTCTTGTCGGAATTGAGCAGGAGAGGAATGTGGGCGAAAACCGGCATCTCCCATCCGAACGCCTCATACAGCAGAATGTGTTTGGGTGTCGACGGAAGCCACTCCTCTCCTCGGATGACATGCGTGATGCCCATGAGGCGATCATCGATCACATTTGCCAGGTGATAGGTAGGAAAGCCATCTGATTTCATGAGCACTTGATCGTCGACATCTCGGGCGTGTATCGAAACCTCTCCCCGTATCGCGTCATCAAATACGATCGCCCCGCGATCGAGAGGGACATCGAGCCGGATCACGGATGTTTCTCCTCGCTGTCTTCGTTCTTCTCTTTCCGTGCTCGAAAGCGAAAGGCATCGCTTATCATATTTTGGAGCTTGTTTATTTTTCACCTGCTCCTCCCGAAGTATCGCGAGCCGCTCCGAACTACAGAAACAGTAATAGGCTCTTCCGTTCATGACCAGCTCTTCCGCATGCTTTTTATACAACGACAGGCGCTCCGACTGGATATACGGTCCGAAGCCGCCTGTTTGCACGATATTCCCCTTTTCATCCATGCCGACACCTTCGTCCGGCATCAATCCCGTTTTCTTGAGGCTTTCGACGAGGCTTTCGACCGCACCTGGCACGAAACGGCTTCGATCGGTATCCTCGATGCGCAAAACAAAAATACCGCCATGTTTTTTGGCGAAAAGCGCATTATAAAGCGCCGTACGCAATCCTCCGACATGAAGATATCCGGTCGGCGATGGAGCGAATCGCACGCGAACGGCAGATGGGTGAGGCATAGAGGTGAAGAAAGATTATTTCTTTATTGTAGCGAATATCGCGCGAAAAAGGAAAATGGAGACCGCGTTCCAGATTCTTTTCCATCGTTTGGGTTGAAGAATAAGGCGAAAAAGCCATTCGAAACCCAGGACTCGTATCCATTTCGGCGCGCGCCTTTGTTTGCCGGTAAGAAAATCAAATGCCCCGCCCACACCCATCCCAAGGCGTAAGTTTCCAGGATTTTTTCCGATACGCTCGAGAAAAAATTCTTGCGCCGGGGCTCCTGCGTTGCAAAAAATAATATCGTACTCCCCCACCCGATCAGCTCCTCTGATCGCCGCCTCTTCAAAATCGAAATCCGCTCCTCCTGCAAGCAACTGTGGAAAGATGTTTCGCGTAGCCCGAAGAATTTCCTCGCAAGAGCTGAGCCCCCGTTTGTTCACCGCAAAGAACACGCTCCATTTGTTTTTTTCCGCGAGACGCAGGATATCCGTCATAAGATCGGCTCCGGGATACCTTTCGAGGCGTATGCCCTGCAGATATCCGAAAAGAACGATGCCTATCCCGTCGATCACGCGCATGGATGCCGTCTCGAGAGAACGGCGGAATCGCTTGTTTTTTTCCGCCTCGATCAAAAACTCAGGATTGACCGTAACGATGCGATGGAAATGAGGATTGGCGAGGAAATTCGTTACGGATGAGAGCGCTCCCTTTCGATCGATAGGCTCAATCGCGATACCGAGAATGTTCATAGCGTATCTCTTACCCGAGCGGATATTCCTCGATTGGGATATACTGCCGGCCCCCACCCTCTCTCGTGCTTTCAAAAAGCGTGATACTCGACACCGATTCGACGATGGAGATCGATTGGGGGAAATTCGGTTTTTCACCCTCAGGAAGCGCGTTCCATTTCTCTTTTCGGATGCGGGCAAGCGAGACGCGAGGCCGAAACTGCTTATTTTCAGCTTTTTTCTCCGCGAAGCATTTCTCAAAAGCATTTCGTAAAAGAAGGAGCGACGGGCTCTCTTCCCCGGAAAGCAAGATCGCCTTCGGCGCGAGAGGATCGGGACTCAGGTGGATTTCCTCAAAGGACATGTCGAAGGCATCGATCGATGCGCATATCTCCCGCGCACCCTCGGCGATCCTGGGAAGATCTTCCGGAAGGATGAACCCGAAAGAAAAAATATTGACATGGAGAAATTCCGGTCGCGAAATAAACATCGGCAAGGTTTCCCACCCCTCCATGGCGCGCGAAAGACGCTTCTGTGAACGGTCACAAAGGGACACTCCGATAAAAACATTCTTTTCATTCATGGAGAAAGTGTACGCAAATAAGCGGGAAAAGGCAAACAAATAAAGGATAGCGGATCCGCTGTCGCTCGCATCAACTCGGAAATCAACGCGAGGCCTTCAGCGCGTACTTTAGCTATTGTAATAAAAAATCGTATGAATATTCATACGATTTAATGGATGTGCTCCTAGTGGGGGTTAAGTATGCTGACTCATGAGAGTAGCGGGGCGAGGCCGATACTCGTTGGTTGTTCCGGCGCCTGTATTCTCCGCCCTATGATGCTCTTCGTTCCAAATGAAAAACGCTTCTCCTCCTTTAGATTCAAACTCACATAGCTTCAGATAAAATTCAATTGTCCTCAACGGAAAGTAGCGGCAGACTTCCATTGGAGAAGGCCGCTGCCCGAGCAATATCTGTTCCCGGACAGGCTCTCCGACCGGTGTTTTCATATCTTCAGCGTCGAGGGCAGAAACAAGGAAAGAGAGATGTTGCGCACCGTTATCTTCATATTCTTCGCGGCGAAAATCTGCTATGTGTATAGCGGATACATGAACTTGAAGGGTGCTATCAATGGTCACTTTGGCATAGCGGCCCTTCGACATCCCCTGTCCCCATAAATCAATACTTTTCATTCCCATCTCCTATGTATCTAGTTGTAAAAAAACAAAAATCCTGCCAAAAATACCTCTTGAGGCACGATTTCAGAATTATACATCAAAAATCAACATAAGTCAAGCAGGTTCTGGATATCCGCTTATATATAAGCATTTTTCCGGATATCTTACGCCCTTTCAGTATGGATTCCCCTGTATCGAGGGAATATCCCTTATGACGCTTATGATAGGCTTTCCGCCTGAATCAATGTACAATACCGGTATGAAAGATGACGAACCAAACCTCTATCTGATCGATGTCGTACCGATAGTGCCGATGAAGCATGCTGCTCGAGACACTTTTTCGTATCTTTTTCATGAAAATATTCCTTTCGGATCGCTCATCATGGTGCCTTTCGGTCCTCGGGAAATACGGGGGGTCGTGACCCTCTCTACCCGGATCGCCGAACCTCCAAACAAAATATCGCTCAAACGGATATCCACGGTCATCTCTGAGGGCTTTCTTACCGAAGAGCAGTGGGCTTTGGCGAAATTTCTGTCGCGATCCTGTCTTACCCCCCTCGGGAAAACACTTCGACATTTTCTTCCCCCAGCAGTCAAAGAGCGGAAGAATTTCGCAAAAAAGCTGGGGAAGGATAAAAAAATACTCCTCCGTCTTTCAAAAGAAGAAAAGGCTCTGGCAGAGAAACTGATCTCAATTCCGGATTCCCCCTCTTTTCTCGAGATGCCTGCGCGGGACACTCTGCGAGTTATCGCGCGCTGCATGCGGCAGCTCCCAAAAGGAACTCAGTCGCTCATTCTTGTGCCGGAAATACTCATGATCGACGATATCATGCGTTTGTACGGCCAGATTTTCGACGCGGATCGGCTCGTGATCCTTCACAGCAGGCTTTCCCCGGGAGTCTTTTTTTCGGCATGGGAAAAAATCCGATCTCAAGAAACCTGTATCGTGATCGGCACAAGGCAAGCCTTATTCGCCCCCTTCCGGAAACTGGGACTCATCGCGGTCCTTGAGGATGGAGAGGCGGTAGGCTATAAGCAGTGGGATATGTCTCCGCGATATGACGGGAGAGTGGTTGCCGAAGAGCTTGCCCGGCTTCATCAGGCGCCTCTTGTCTTCTCGGGCGAGTCGGCAAGCCAAGAACGGGCCCTTCGCGTTCAGGAAGGCACGCTCAGATACGTGCAAGGAAAAAATCAGGATAAGTCCTCGCCCGAGACTCTCCTCATCAATATGCGAGAAGAACGGTTTAAGAAAAATTATTCTCTCTTTTCAGAGCGCCTGAAGGCGGAAATAGCCTATGCGAGAAAATATGATGGCACCGTGCTCCTTATCACGAATCGCCTCGGTTTGGACATCTTTTCCGTCTGCGAGTCCTGCAAGCATATCCCGAGATGCCCTCATTGCGATCGGGCGCTCAAATCTTCCAGAGATGGACACTTTCTTTGTCCCTCCTGCGCGTATCGGACCAAAGAATTCCCGCGATGTGAGAAATGCGGGTCGCTCTCATTCCGAAATGTCGGTTCGGGCACGGAAAAAATAGAGCGGGAGGCAAGGCGGATTTTCCCAAGCACTCCGATCGCGCGGCTAGAGGAATCACTGCGGAAGAAAACAAGCGATGAGGGAAAGGCCGAGGACCTCTACGCTCAAACCGGAATAATCATCGGCACCGCGTCACTGCTCCATTTGAGCCAGTTGCCGAAAATAAGGCTCATTGCTATTATGGATGCAGAAAATTTTCTCGTATTTCCCGACTATCAATCCGACGAACGATTCCTTCGCGTCGTCGATCGATCAAAGAATCTTTTGCGTCAAGAGAAAGGGGGCTTGCTTCTCTTGCAGGCATTTCATCCCGAGCGAGAAATATTTCAATCACTGAGAGAGGGGGCGGGAAACACCTTTCTTGAAAAGACGCGGATGGATCGGGAGGCCTTGCGGTATCCTCCGTATTACTCTTTCTTTCGCGTAGCCTTTCGCGATGCCGAAGAGGCGGCGGCGGAAAAGGCGGCCAAGGAAGCCTTTCGACGGTTTTCAGAGGCTATCGGCGATTCCCCTTTTATCCGGGTATCCCAACCGCAACAGCCCCTCAGCGCAAAAAAAAGGGGCCGATATGAACGCATAATCATACTTTCGGTCAAGCGAGGGCATGTTCTTCCGAAAGAACTCACACAGACTCTCTCTGCGTTGCCCACCGATTGGACATTCGACCCCGATCCCCTTTCTGTAATATAAGAATACATTATTTCATCCCTATGATTCCGATTGTCAAAGGAGAGCTTGAGCCCGTGCTGCACCGGCGCGCGGAAAAAGTGGCGGATCCGACTGATCCTAAGATGGCAGTCCTTATCAATGAAATGATCGACACCATGCGCGCAGCCGAGGGAGTGGGTCTCGCCGCGCCACAGATCAACCTTTCGATCAGCCTGTGCGTGATCGAGGTGCAAGGAATAGTATCCGTATACTTCAATCCGAAGATCATACGCTCCTCCGAAGAAAAGGTGATTTTCGAAGAGGGATGTCTCTCTATCCCCGGGGAATTTTTCCCCATAGAGCGGGCGGAAAAAATCACCATCCGATACGATGACGCGTCAGGAAAATCAAGAAAGCTCACCGCGTCGGGATTCCTCGCCATCGTCCTTCAGCATGAAATCGATCACCTGGAAGGGACGCTTATTATCGATCGATACCGATCACAGGATATACGAAACTCCCATGTCATTTGATATATATAAACAAGCCACCGAAACGGACGGGGAAACAAAAAATTCTCCTCAGATTCGCGTCGTATTCATGGGCACGCCGGATTTCGCGGCGACCGTTCTCGAAGCGCTTTTGAAAGAGCGGTACAATGTGGTCGCTGTCTACACCAAACAAGATAAGGCCGTAGGAAGAAAACAGGAAATCGTTTCTTCTCCTGTAAAGCAACTGGCGATCAAGCATTCCGTTTTGGTCGAGCAGCCGGAAACATTCGATGCCGTTGCGGAAAACAAACTCCGTTCCTACAAACCGGACATCATCATAGTCGCCGCTTATGGGAAAATTCTTTCCAAATCGGTGCTCGACATGCCAGGATTCGGCTGCATCAACATCCATGCGTCCTTACTTCCGAGGTGGCGAGGCGCCTCTCCCGTACAAAACGCGCTTCTCGCGTCCGACACGGAAACGGGCGTAACCCTCATGCTCATGGATGAAGGCATCGACACCGGTCCGGTTTTGGCGAAGCGGAGCACTCCCATCCTGAAGAATGACACTTTCCCTGATTTGCTAGGACGGCTTGCGATCTTGGGAAGCGATCTTCTCCTCGAACAACTCCCCCTTTGGATCGCGAGAGCCGTCGAACCCATGACCCAATCCGAGGCGTCAGCCACCCTTTGCCAGCTTATCGATCGGTCAGATGGGAAAATCTCTTGGAACAATTCCGGGGAAAGTATCTGGGATCAATATCGCGCCCTTTTTCCTTGGCCGGGAATATTCACTTTTTGGAAAATCCGCGAAGGAGAATTCATGCGCCTGAAACTAACGGCAGTGTCCCTGGACGAAGAAGGCTCACAACAGGACAAACGACCGTTCGGGAAAGTATTTGAAAAAAATGGCGACATTTTCGTGGCCACAAGCACGTCCCCCATCCGCATTGAAAGAATCCAGCCATCGGGCAAGGCAGACATGTCTATCCGCGATTTTCTGAACGGACACACAGAATTCGTCGGCGGCACATTGCAGTAAGGTCGTACCTCTTTCGAAAAGGATTGTGGTATACTGTTCTTAAAGAAATTTCCGATAAAAAAATATGAGCAAGGACATGTTTGCGCGGCAAGACGTGACCGCCATTATCGTAGGATTCGGACTCGTTATCGCCGTAGTCGTTTTTTTCACCATAAAAAGCGCGTCCAAAAATCCAGAGGAAATAGCGGCGCCCGTCGCGCTTGACGAGGAGGATTCAATGAACCTTCCGTCCGTATCGCCGAAAGAAATCATACAAGGCTCCGTTTTTTCCAAGCAAGAACCTATCTTCGATCTGCGAACCGATGTGGAGTATCAGGCGGCCCACATAATCGGCGCCATTTCCTTGCCGGCCGATACCGTAACGGACGCGACTGAAATAACGGAAAAATCAATAGTGATCGTTCCCTCGGCAGACAGCGTGTCTGCGAAGAAAGCGGTCGACATCCTCGCGAAGAAAGGGGTATCCATGCGTCAAATTGAAGGGGGCATGCGAGGCTGGGAAGCTGCCGGCGGAAGAGTCGTTGTTTTCGGCAATCCGTCTTCGCCTATCGATCGATCGAAAGTTCATTTCGTATCTCTGGAATCCTTCAAATCAATCGTGGAAGACACGAAAATTCTTCACATGATTCTCGATATACGGAGCAAGAAAGAGTTTGATCGGGCCCATGTGCCCGGCGCTTACAACATACCGTTTTCGGAACTCGAAAAGCGTCGCGCTGAGATACCGCCCGCGACCAATATCGCCCTGTACGGGGACAACGACATAGAATCTTTTCAGGCATCCGTTCGGCTCTTCGATATGGGAATGTTCGCGGTAAAAACTCTGGATGTCAATTTCACCGCTTGGGAAGAAAGAAAATGGCCTGTGGAGAAAAAAGAATGAACAAAGAAAATGATCCCTGTATACAGGGATCATTTTTTCTCTCCTTCGCAGGAAACGCCTATCTTTCGATCACCGCAAGCACATCCTTCACTCCGACAATGAGGTACTCCTCTCCGTCGACCTTGATTTCCGCGCCACCATATCGGGTGTAAATCACCGTTTGTCCCTTTTTTACCTTTATTTTCTCACTCTCCCCGACCGCGACTACCTTCCCTTGCTGAGGGCGCTCTCCTGAGGCGCTCTCCGGGAGGAAGATGCCGGCCTCAGTTTTCTTTTCGGGTTTTTCCGGGCTTACGAGAATATTTTCTCCGAGCGGCTGTATGGTTGGTTTGCTCATAATTTTAAACAGTTCGTTATTTACAAGATTCAGTATAGAGAAATTAGCACTCTCTGTCAACGACCGCCAGAAGTGGTTCCTATATGCTTTTCAGCAGATCCTCGATCGCCCGATCCAGCTGCGGATCTCGTCCGTTCTTGATATCGTCCGCGGAAATGTCCACATCCACATCAGGCATGATCCCTTGCTCATTGATCTGATTCCCTTTCGGCGTAAGCCAACGCGCCACCGTGATCTTTACCGATGTATCCTTGCTCGTGGGAATCACTACCTGAACGGAGCCCTTTCCGAACGATTTCTTGCCGACCAAAGTAACATTGGCACGATTGTCCTTCAGCGCTCCGGCCAGAATTTCAGAGGCGCTCGCGCTTCCCTCGTTGATGAGGATCATCGTTGGTATCTGAGACAGCTTGTCTCCTCCGCGAGCCCGTTCTCGTTTCTGCTCCCCTTTCCCATCCTCTTCGATAACGACCGTGGATCCGGCAGGGAGCATCGCGCTTGCCATAACGACTGCCTTATCCAGCAACCCTCCTGGGTTATTTCGTAAATCGACGACCAGACCTTTCGGATTCTTCGAGATGATATCCGCGACAGCCTTCGCGAATTCTGTGTCCGTGTCGTCTCCGAAGAGGCTCACTTTAAGCACGGGGATGCCATCCTCGCGAAAAGTAAGTTTCACGCTTTTCACATTGATGATATCGCGCACGATGGGAACCTCGCGAGGCGCTTCT
>CALMHZ010000090.1 GCA_937864125.1 uncultured bacterium | reverse complement strand
GCATTTATGATAGGAGGTAGTATCATGGGTACAGTGAATGGAAATATTCAATTTGATGTGGATGATGAGGACTTCGGTAAATCTTCGTGGTCGAAAAATAATCCGAAAACGTGCGTGATGGTCGCTATAAAACCTTGTGGCGTAGCCCTCCGAGATAGCAAGGACACGGCAAAGCAAACGTTGCGCTTTACTCGCGACGAGTGGGACGCATTTGTCCAGGGTGTCAAAGGCGGCGAGTTCGATCTTGTTCCATAATGGGTTTTAGCAGTCGTGTCGGACAAGCTTTTCGCTCGTCCGACATATTTTTTCAATACACTTTGAATTTCTGTCATGAAAAAGATTCTCCACATCATCCCAGGATGGGAAGATACCTGCAGGCGGAAGGCATACAGACAATTGGCGGATGTTGCGAGAGAAAAGGGGTACGAGGTGGTGTTCAATGATGTCGATTGGAAAAAGCCGCTGTCACCGCAGGTATTTCCTGTGCACAAGGACGCCGCTGTTTTCGGTTTTTCGCTTGGCGCGATTTTGGCCTGGCTTACGGCGCAGGAATATCCCTGTCGCCATGTCATCTTGGCTTCCATGACTCCGCATTACAGTTTCATGGATCGCAAGATAAAGAAGGCGCTGGTCGATCTGGCAGGATCACGATTTGTCGATGATATCATCGACAACCTTGCGCCGGAACACCATGCCAAGAAACAGACGATACTCTATGGCGATCGGGAGGATGAGCCGGCCGATATCCTGGTGCCCGATACGGATCACGAGCTTACCCCAAAGTATATCGCGGCCGTCGCGCGGATACTGTAGCCCGATCCTCTGAATTATCGAGAAAAATCCGCTGTACAAGCGGATTTTTTTGTGGGAGAATAAACGAAATAGGATATTTAAATTTTCTTTCATTCGCATGGCAAAAAATGACAATCAGAAGACAGAGGCTTTTGAGAAGATCCTTTTTCGGGCGGCGGATAAGCTTCGCAAGAATATGGATGCTGCCGAGTACAAGCACATCGTGCTTGGGCTCATTTTCCTCAAGTATATTTCTGATTCTTTCGAAGAGCTCTACAACAAGATAAAAGCAGGTGAAGGGGATTTCACTGATGCGAATCCAGAAGATCCTGATGAATATCGAGCGGAAAATGTGTTTTTCGTGCCGCAGGTAGCACGGTGGAATTATCTCCACGCGAGAGCCAAGCAACCGATCATCGGCAAGGATCTCGATGATGCAATGGAAGCGATTGAAAAAGAAAACCCGACACTGAAAGGAATCTTACCGAAAGTGTATGCTCGACCGAATCTCGACAAGACTGCGCTGGGCGGATTGATCGACCTTGTGGGGAATATCGCCCTTGGTACCGAAGCAGCCAAGAGCAAAGACCTCCTCGGGAGAGTCTATGAATATTTCCTTGGTGAATTTGCCAATGCCGAAGGAAAGAAGGGTGGTCAATTCTATACCCCGAAGTCGATCGTGAAGCTTATGGTGGAAATGATCGAGCCACACAGCGGCCGTGTGTATGATCCAGCCTGCGGGAGCGGGGGAATGTTCATCATGAGTGAGAAATTCATCGAGAGTCACCAGGGAAAGGTAGATGACATTTCTATTTTTGGACAAGAGAGCAATCAGACGACCTATCGACTTTGCAGGATGAATCTCGCTATTCGTGGGATCGATGGCTCTCAGGTAGCCTGGAATACCGAAGGATCATTCCTCAATGACGCACACAAAGACTTGAAAGCCGACTACATCCTCGCCAATCCGCCGTTCAACGATAGCGACTGGTCGGGACAACTCCTCGCCAATGATCCGCGCTGGCAGTATGGTATGCCACCAGCGGGCAACGCGAACTTCGCATGGCTCCAACATATGATCTATCATCTCTCGCCCAAAGGCGTGATGGCGTGCGTCCTTGCCAACGGCTCGCTCTCGAGTCAGACGAGCGGAGAGGGGGATATTCGCAAGTCACTCCTCGAGCATGATCTCGTGGATTGTATCGTCGCTCTACCGAAGCAACTGTTCTATAACACCGGCATCCCGGCGTGTATCTGGTTCCTCTCACGCAAGCGCACGGGCAATGGCGACCGCAAGCGCACGGGAGAGATTCTCGTCATCGATGCGAGCGAAGTCGGGCATATGGCCGATCGCACGCACAAGGAATTTACCGATGCAGATATAGCGATGATCGCGAGCACCTATCATGAATGGCGAAGCAGAGAGGGCAAGTATGAAGACAAGAAAGGCTTCTGCAAATCCGCGACCATAGAAGACATCACCAAACACAACTTTGTCCTCACTCCCGGACGCTATGTCGGTATTCCCGATGAAGTAGATGATGGCATCCCGTTTGAAAAAAAGATTGCCGACCTGACAGCGACATTGAAACAGCAGGTTGAAAAGGAAGAAGAATTGAATGAGGAGATAAAGAAGCAGCTTTCGAAGATTGGTATTTATCTGTAGACATATGACGAAAGAAGAGATACTCGAAAAAATACAGTACGGGCTTGAGATAGCGTCAGAGCTTTCTGATCTTGAATTTAAGACAGCCTCAAATAGCATTCCAAGTGATATTTGGAGAACCATTTCTGCCTTTGCGAATCGTCGTGGCGGCGGACTTGTCGTATTTGGTGTGGATCAGCGGGAAAATAGAATTACTGGATGCAATAAATTGGATTTGATGCAAACCAAGTTGACTGAGTATTTCAATGATAAAATGAGTTTTATCTTGAGACCGGAATATCACGTAATAGAGCATGAGGGAAAAACGATTCTGGCGGTGTATATTCCAGAATGTCCGAAGGATTATATGCCCTGCTACTATAAGCCGGTTGGACTTCCGAACGGGGCATATATCCGCGAAGGAAATACGAGCAGGAGAATTACTGACAACGAGTTCAGGACATATGTTGCCACGTCAAAGGAATTTCAATTCGACCTTTCTGAAGCCCGAAATACAAACAGGGGAGATATTTCCGATCAAAAGGTCGCCTCTCTTCTTGAGCAGAGCGAATCGGAACTACATAGGGGAGCCATTCATGATGCCACTGATGTGGTTCTGGAAAATCTTGGTATTATCGCTCGATTTGATGGAGAATATAAGCCGACTATCGGAGGGTATTTGGTTTTTGCTGGTACAAATCCCCAAAATAAAAACCCGTATGATCGGTATATCGTCCGGTGTATCCGGTATGCCGGAAGCGATCCATCTTCAGAAATTATCGACTCTGCGAATGTGAGGGGTACGCTTGATACGCAGATCGATGAAGCGTATAAATTTGTACTGAAAAATATCGCCAAACAGGCAGAAATCGTCGGAACGCGGCGGGAAGAGAAATACGAATATCCGGAGGAAGCTATTCGTGAGCTCATTGCGAACGCTATTATCCACAGGGACTATAAGATCATTGAAACGTATACCCAGATCCGTGTTTTTAGTGATCGTTTGGAGATAATAAATCCCGGCTCGCTTCCACCTGGTGTTACGGTGGACAATATCAAGGAGGCACAGTTCAGCCGCAATTCCATGATAGCGGCTCGATTGAAAGATTTGCGGTATTTGGAAGAATATGGTCGTGGCGTCGATATCGTTTTCAGGAAGATGCTCGAATGGAAGCTTCCTGCGCCGCTCTTCAGGAATTCCGTAAATAGCTTTGAAGCCATCCTCCTTGGTGGCGCATATCACGATATCAACGACCGTCAGACGCGGATCATTGATGTCCTTCTTATCAAGGGGCGACTTACCATTCAGGATTGTCAAAAAATATTGAAGGGGACTCCGCGTGCGACTATAAACAGCGATCTCAAGAAGATGCGGGATCTGGGAGTACT
>CALMHZ010000089.1 GCA_937864125.1 uncultured bacterium | reverse complement strand
GGACCGGATGGGCGATGCCATCCCCGCCGAAATCCCCATGTACGAGGATCGGACCTTCACCATCGTGCTCAACTCCCCTCCCGCCGCCGAGCTTGTGAAAAAAGCCGCTGGTGGTACCCAGGGAGCCGCCAATCCGCTCAAGGAAAAAGTGGGGAAAGTGACCCAAGAGCAGCTTCTTGCCATCGCTGATGCCAAGCTCGAGGACCTCAACGCTCATGACAGGGAGGCGGGCGCGAGGATCGTCGCGGGCACGGCACGATCGATGGGGATAAAAGTTGAGGGCTAGCTTCGCGATACTCTCTAAAAACATAAACCTATGTCTATGCCATTCGAATCATTCAATGCTCCGGAAATCACGCCGGATGAAGAACAGGCAAAAGTGTGGAGCGAGGTGAAGAAGCATTTCGAGACGGCCCTTTCGGCAGAAACGCAGAGTCCGGTATACGATGACGAAGAACAGGAGCGACTCCGCGAGGTGCTTGGTGCTCTCGACGAGAATGATTATTCCAAGGCTTTCGAGTTCTTCGAGCGCGAGATTTCGCACCTGAAAAACCTCTATGAACTGGCGCGTGATAATGAGTCGGCGAAGAAGGCCGGAACTCCCCAGCTTTTCGAGGAAGAAATCGAAAGATTGGAAGAATTGAGAAACAGCCTTATTTTGGAAGAACAGTAATTATTATAATATCGTGGGAGCCTGAGCATGATCGAAGGCGTCTGTACCACGGCACATATATGAAACACGGCAAGAAATACCGCGCAATCGCGGAGAAGATAGACGCATCAAAAGAATATGAAGTGACAGAGGCGATAGCCTTGCTTCAAGAGACGGCCTCGGCGAATTTCGATCAGGCGTTGGAGATCCATATCAAGCTCAATATCGAGCCGAAAAAAAATGATCAGCAGGTCCGTGCCACGGTCGTTCTGCCGCACGGAACCGGCCGTACGAAGAAGGTGGCCGTAGTGACGGCGGACAAGGCCAAGGAAGCCGAAGCGAAAGCTGCGGGCGCGACGCTCGTCGGGGGCGAAGAACTTATCGCTGAAATCAAGTCGGGAAAGATCGTTCCTGGTTCGGCTTTCGATATCCTCCTTGCGACGCCGGACATGATGCCGAAGCTCGCTTCCGTCGCGAAGATTCTCGGGCCGAAGGGACTCATGCCAAGTCCGAAAAATGAGACGGTTACGAGTAAAATGGAAGAGGCCGTTTCCATGCTTGCGAAAGGAAAGAAGGCAAGTTTCAAGAATGACGATGGCGGGAATGTCCATCAGGCCGTAGGGAAGCTTTCTTTCGAAACGGCGGCGCTTATTGAAAACGCCGGAGTGTTTCTCGATCGAGTGGCGAAGTCGAAGCCTGAAGGCGTAAAAGGAAAGTTCATCAAGTCCGTCGTTTTTTCGACTACGATGGGACCCGGTGTTCATGTGAAAATATAAGCGAAACTTCCTTGCGAGCCCCGAATAGCGGGGCTTTTTCGCGTTTGAGCTTGATCGCGAGTCATGCTACACTGACGAGTGTGATAGCGGGATTGCCTTTCATTTTTCGGGAATATCGTATGAAACAAGAGGAAAAAAAAGTGATTATCGGCATATCAGGGGAGATAGCTTCGGGAAAGGATACGGTTGCGCGGTATTATCAGAAAAAGTACAATGCCGGCATGTATCGGTTTTCAGAAGTGATTCGTGACATATTGCATCGCCTCTATTTGGCTGAAAACAGGCGTAATTTGGCCGACGCTTCGCTTATGCTGCGAAAAACTTTCGGAGAGGATGTCTTTGCCCGGGCGATAGCGGAGCAAATAAGGGAGGACAGCAGGAGTTTCATCATTATCGATGGCGTGCGCAGGCGCGCGGATGTGTCCAAGATCGAATCCCTTCCCGGATTTCGACTGCTTCATATAAGCGCGGATCCGAAAAAGCGTCACGAGCGATTGGCGCAGCGCAAACAGAATGTCGATGATGGCACGAAGACCTACGAAGAGTTTCTGGCGGACGCGGAACTCGAATCCGAACTTGAAATACGGGACTTGGCCTCGAATGCGGATTTTCTTATCGAGAATAACGGGACGCTTGAGGAGCTCTATGCGAAGGCCGATCGGGTTTTTGAGGAGGCGGCCATGCTGGGTGGGCGCGTGCCTGTTCGGCCCTGGAACGGAGTGTGGCAACCGGAAACTGCCGCACCCGATGAACTTCGGGGAGAATAGGAAGGTGGGTTGGAGAAAAACTTATTCAAGATGATTTTCATCTATGGTGCTTCAGATCAAAAAACTTTATCAGGAAGCAAAGCTTCCAACCCGTGCCTGCGAGGGCGACGCCGGGCTTGACCTCTACGCCATGGAGGATCAGGTGGTTGCGCCAGGACAGCGGATCATCATCGGAACGGGAATCGCGATTAGGATTCCTTTCGGATACGCGGGACTCATATGGGATAAATCGGGCATCGCGTCAAAGTCAGGCATGAAAGTCATGGGAGGCGTCATCGATTCGGGGTATCGCGGGGAAATAAAAGTGGTACTCACGAATCTCGGAGAAAATTCTTATTTGGTCCATATCGGCGACAAGATCGCGCAGATACTGATTCAGAAAATCGAGTTGCCGGCGGTGGAGGAAGTCGAGGAGCTCCCTCCGACGGAGCGAAATGAGCAGGGGTTCGGAAGTACGGGGATATGCTGAGTTGCGGACTCCTGGAGCCAATCGTTTTTTATTCATGCTAGAGCGGGTCATCATATGAAATATAAACCGACTATAGGGATGGAAGTTCATGTCGAGCTCAAGACCGAGTCCAAGATGTTTTGCCCATGCAAAAATGATAGGGATCTCGATAAGGAACCGAACATCCATATCTGTCCCGTCTGCACCGGACAGCCCGGAGCCCTTCCTACTCCGAATCGCCAGGCCATCGAATGGGTGCAGCTTGCCGGACTCGCGCTCGGGTGCAGGCTGCGCCTTTCGTCGAAATTCGATCGGAAGAATTATTTTTATCCCGACCTTCCGAAGGGATACCAGATATCCCAATATGATGAGCCGTTTTGCGAAAAAGGATCGCTTGAGATCCGCCCGGGGAAAACCGTCGACATCACCCGTATCCATATGGAAGAGGACACAGGAAAGTCATCGCACCCCGCCGGAGCCGCGTATACGCTGGTTGACTTCAATCGGGCGGGAGTGCCGCTTATGGAGCTCGTTACCGAACCGGATATCGATTCAGGTGCCGATGCCAAGCTTTTTTGCCAGAAGCTTCAGCAGATATTGCGGTATATAGATATTTCGGATGCCGATATGGAAAGAGGGCAGATGCGCTGCGAGGTGAACATATCCTTGCACGAAGAAGGGGCGGACAGGCTTTCCGGAACCAAGATAGAGGTCAAAAACATCAATTCCTTCCGCGCCGTAGAGCGGGCTATCGAATACGAAATCAAGCGGCAGACCAAGGCCCTTGAGGCGGGAGAAACCCTCACCCAAGAAACTCGCGGATGGGACGAGGGAAAGCAGGCCACGGTGTCACAGCGGAAAAAAGAGTCCGCGCATGATTACCGGTATTTCCCCGAACCGGATATCCCGCCATTTGAATTTACGGAAAGCTATGCCGAGGAGCTTCGGCGATCGCTCCCCGAGCTTCCGGCGGAAAAAATGAGGCGCTTCCGATCGCTCTTCGGGATATCGGAGGCAGACGCTGCTTTGCTCACTGCAGATCGGGCATTCGCCGCGTATTACGAGGCGGTGGTATGCGAACTTGAAGAAAAAATCGCTTCCCACGAGGCGGCGATACCCCTTGAAAAAGTGTATAAGCTGGCCGCAAATTATATGATTACCGAGTTGCGGAAGCATCTTGCGAAATCCGGCGAGGACATGAAAAGCATCCGTATCACCCCGGAAAATTTCGCGGAATTCATCGCGCTTACCGCAGGCGGCGTCATTAATTCAAGCGCCGCGCAGACCGTCTTGGAGGAAATGTACAAAGGGGGCGACAATGACCCCTCGCATATCATCGAGAGACTGAGTTTGGGCCAAGTGAGCGATGAAGGGGAGCTCTCCTTGGTCATTGAGGCCGTCCTTCTTGATAACGCCCAGTCCGTCGCTGATTTTCAGGCAGGAAAAGAACGGGCGTTGCAGTTTCTGGTGGGGCAGGTCATGGCTCGTACCAAGGGCGCCGCAAATCCTGGGTTGGTGATGAAGATACTGCAAGAAAAACTCACTTCGTAAAAATTTTCCTTATGACTGATCTTACGACAAAAAAATGCGTGCCGTGCGAAGGGGGAGTGGAGCCGCTCTCGGAAGAGGAATCGAAGCGCTATCTTTCGGTGCTCGAAGGGTGGAAAACACAGGATGGAAAGGAGATCTTCAAGGAATACTCGCTCAAGGACTTCGCCGAGGCACTCCGATTCGTGAATGAAGTCGGCGCGATCGCCGAGGCGGAGGGCCACCACCCCGATATCCTTCTCCATGGTTGGAATAAGGTGAAACTTGCGAATTATACTCATGCCATCGGAGGCCTGCATCTCAACGATTTCGTCCTCGCGTCCAAGATCGATGTCATGGCAAAAGAAAAATTTTTTATTTGAATTCCGGTGAGCCGGCTCTTCGTGAGGAGTATTTGCTGCCAAGATGAAATGAAAAAAGCCCCGCGCCTGCGTTTGCAGGGCGGGGCATTTCGTCTCACTCGGATATTTCGGTTTTTCGGCGTGCGCACTCCTGTGGGAAGTTCGGGAAGACGCCCGTTATGCTCATGGACATGGAAAGCTTGTCGAGTGTCCAGAGTGCGCGCCGGATCGCTTCGAGGCTGACTTTCCCCAGCCCCTTGATTGCACGGGCCTTCTTCTCGTCCAGCTCGCAGAGCTCACCGACGAGACGGATGTCATTCTTCTTGAGGACATTCGCCACTCTTTTCCCGAAGCCGAGCTCTTCGATCGGCGTGAAGAGGATGGGTGGGATTTTTACTTTCTTTCTTGCCATTATGTTCTCCTGGTTGGTAAAAAACATATTCACGAAACGGTGAACGGTGCATTATAGCATAGATAGTATGTTGTGTCAATATATTTCAATGACCTTCTTTCTATGAGGTGATCCACTCGATTTCCAACCCGCTCCGTTCCAGACGGCGGATGAAGGTGAGCTGGCGCTTGGCGTAGCGCTTGGAGTCTCGGAGGAGCTCTGATTCCATATTTTCTTGGGAGATTTTCCCCTGGAGATATCGCGCGCACCATCGGTACTCGAGGCCGAAACTCTCCAGCCGTTCCCAGGAGATGCCTTGCTCGTTGAGGCGCCTCACTTCGTCTAGCATGCCCTGGGCGAGTCGATCCTTGAGACGCTTTTCAATCCGTTCATGAAGAATCTCTTTTGGCGGATTGAGCGCGATGATCTTGATATCCTTGCTCCTCGTCCCTTGCTCCTTGCTCCTTGTCTTTGGGACTTTTCCAAGTACTTCGATGATTTCGAGGGCGCGGATGAGGCGGACCCTGTTGTTCGGGTCGATGGAAGCGGCTCGCGCAGCGTCCTCTTTTTCGAGTTTGGCGAACAACTCCTCAGTGGAAAGTTTTTCAAGTTTCGCGCGAAGCGTCTTGTCGGGTTTTACCGCGGGGAATGTCGTGCCGAGGAGGAGCGCTTCGATCCAAAATGCCGTTCCGCCGCAGAGTATCGGTATTTTTCCGCGCCGCCTTATATCGGCGATCGCTTTTTCCGCGTCGCGGAGGAAGTGCGTTACATTGTAGTCGCGTTTCGGACTCGCGACATCGATGAGGTGATGCCGTATGCCTTCCGAAAGGAACCTTGACGGGTGGACCAAGTCTTTCAAGACTTTCCCGCTTCCGATGTCCATCCCGCGATAGACTTGGCGGGAATCCGCGGAGATGATTTCACCGTTGATGTCTTTGGCCATCCGTATGGCGTAATCGGATTTTCCGGATGAGGTGGGGCCGAGGATGACTATCATGGCGTTTGTTCGACTATGTTTCTTATTCCCGGTACCGCGCGTAATGATCGGAGGAGCGGCTCGTCGCATGCTACGAGAAAGTCGGTCTGGATCCTCTTTTCACCCAGGGAAACCAGGACGCGGGTAGCCCCTTTGCCGGCCGACTGAAGGACGGCGGCCACTTGCGGAATGACATGCTCGGCTTCTTCGGCATCCAGCGTAAGGATCAATCGGTGTTCTTTCACCTCTTTTCTTTCCTCCCTTTGAGCGCGCTCATGAGACTGCTTCTTCCTTGTCGCCTGCAGGGATTGATAGCGACCTACTTCTTCTTGATCGAGTTTCTGCACTGAGTCGACCAGTATCTTCCCATCACCGTCCTTGCGATTGAGCCGACCATTGACGAGGACGATCTCGTCTTCTTTCCAAAAGGCTTCCGTCTGGGCTGCCACCCGGGGGAAAACGATGAGTTCGATCCGCCCGCTTCTGTCTTCGAGCGTGGCGAAAAACATCTCGCTTCCATTTTTGGCATAGATTTTTTTTGCGGCAGCGATGATGCCGCCTACGCGGACAGGAGCGTCATCCGCCAGCTGCGCCAGGGACTTGATCGGCGTCACCGCCTCCGCCAAGTAGTCGGCGTATTCGGTGAGGGGATGATCGGACACATAGAGTCCGAGCAGCTCCTTTTCCCAGCCGAGGCGCTCCTTTTTTGTCGATTCCCGGGCATCTTTCATCCGCACTTTCGGCGCTTCGAGCGTCATCCCTCCGAAGAGGCTGTCTTGATGAGTGTCTCTCATCCGCTCCGTATTCCTTGAATGGAGAAGGATGGCGTCGATATTTTCGAGAAGGAGATTGCGCTCTCCGAACGCTTCGAGAGCGCCGACTTTGGCCAAGGCTTCAATGGATTTTTTGTTGAGGTCGCGGCTTCGTACCCGTTCGAGAAAATCTTCGAGGCTTTTGTAGGGGCCTCCATTTTTCCGTTCGCGGACGATCTCCAGCGCCGCCGGGCGTCCGACATTCTTTATGGCATTGAGCCCGAAGCGTATCCGTTCCTTTCCGTCTTCCTGAGGGATGACGGCGAACGCTTCGAAACTTTCATTTACGGAAGGAGGAAGCGTTTCGATTCCCATTTGCTTGCTTTCCTCTATCTCTATCGCGATCCGATCGGTATCGTGCTCGTCGCTCGTGAGAAGGGCGGCCATGAATTCGGCCGGATAGTGCGCTTTGAGGTAGGCCGTCTGGTAACCGATGAGCGCGTAGCACGCGGCGTGGGAGCGGTTGAATCCGTAGCCGGCGAACGGTTCGATGAAGGAGAAGACTTTTTCAGCGACTTTCTTTTGGATGCCGTTGTCCACGCACCGGCTGATGAACTTTTCGCGCTGTTCCGCGACGAGCTCTTTGATCTTTTTCCCGACGGCTTTCCGGAGGACATCCGCTTCGCCGAGGGAAAATCCGGCAAGGTCCCGCCCGATCTGCATGAGCTGCTCTTGGTAGACCGCGACCCCGTAGGTGGTCTTGAGGATGGGTTCGAGTTTCGGGTGGAGATATTTCACCTCCTTGCGCCCATGCTTGCCGTCGATGAAGTCCGGGATGTAGTCCATGGGTCCCGGGCGATAGAGCGCGACCATGGCGATGATGTCTTCGAAAATAGTGGGCTTCAGCTGCTTGAGGTAGCGTTTCATGCCCGAGGATTCGAGCTGGAAGACGCCGGTGGTCCTTCCCTCCTGGAGAAGGGCGTAGGTCGCCTCATCATCAAGCGGGATGTGGTCCATGATGTCAGACGGGCTTGCGTGTTCCGGATCCAGCCCGAGCGTGTTGGCGAGTTCGGGGAATTTTCCCAGGCCGTGAATGATCCGTACCGTATTTTGCATGATGGTGAGGTTTTTGAGCCCCAAAAAGTCCATCTTGAGAAGTCCGATTTTCTCCACGACGCTCATCTTGGTTGAGGAGGAATACTGGGTAACCATCCCGTCCCCGTGACCGGATACATGCTGGAGGGGGGAATATTCCACTACCGGTTCTTTGGTCACTACCACTCCGCAGGCGTGCACGGATGCGTGGCGCACGTTGCCTTCGAGTTTTTTCGCCGTATCGATGATCCGTTTGGCGTCGGCATTTTCCTCGTAGAGCTTCTTGAGGTCCGGCACTTCCTCGAGCGCGCTTCCGAGCGAGGCAAACATCGGTATCATTTTCGAGATCTGATCGCAAAAGCTGTAGGGAAAGCCGAGTGCGCGACCCGTGTCGCGGATAGCTGCCTTGGCCGCCATGGTCCCGAAAGTGATGATCTGGGCGACATGGTCCGCACCGTATTTTTTCCGCACATAATCGAGCACTTCGTCGCGGCGATCATCGGCGAAATCCATATCGACATCCGGCATGGAAATACGCTCCGGGTTGAGGAACCGCTCGAAAAGAAGGTCATAGACGATCGGGTCGAGGTCGGTGATGCCCGTCAAGTAGGCGACGAACGAACCCGCGGCGGATCCGCGGCCCGGACCTACGACCACGCCTTGCTGTTTTGCCCAATTGACGAAGTCCGCCACGATAAGGAAGTAAGACGCGAACCCGGTTTTGCTTATGATGCCGAGCTCATATTCGAGCCTGTCTTTCTGCGCACTTGTCATCGGCGCGCCGGCGTACCGCTTCTCGAGACCGACCTCGCAGAGATGCCGGAGGTAGGCCTCCGGAGTGGTGCCGTCCGGTACATCGAAATGGGGGAGCTGCGTTTCCCCGAGATGGATCTCAACCTCGCAGCTTGCCGCGATTTTTTCGGTATTCTCCAGTGCCGAAGGAAAATCCCTGAAGAGGCGACTCATTTCTTCCGGGGATCGGAACGAGAGGTCGAGAGCTGTCAATTTCGTCCGGTTCTCATCGGTTACCTTCCAGTTATTCTGGATACAAAGCAGGATATCGTGCGTCTCGCGGTCGTCCGGATGGAGGTAGAAAATATCCGCGCAGGCGACGAGTGGAATATTCGTCTCGAGGTGTATCTGATAGAGGCCTTCATTGATATTCGCCTGATTCTCGTAGTCGGTATTGGCGCCGAGCTCGAGGTAGAAATTCTCATCGCCGAAAATCTCCCGGTATTCGAGCGCCGCCGCTTTCGCCGCGGCGGTATTGTCGTAGATGAGGTGCGCCGGGACTTCGCCCGTCATGTTGCCCGAGAGCGCGATCAGTCCTTCGTGATGCTTCCGGAGGAGATTCTTGTCGATGCGGGGTTTGTAGTAGAATCCATCGAGCTGCGCGGTTGAGACGAGCTTGAGGAGATTCTTGTACCCGGTGTTGTTTTTGGCGAGGAGGACGATAGTATGCCGCGGCCTATCGTCCATGCTCGTCGTCTTGCTGAGGTGGTCTTTCGCGACATAGAGCTCGACGCCGATGATGGGCTTGATGCCGGCCGCCTTCGCCTTGATATAGAACTCCACGGCGCCATAGAGGTTGGAAGTATCGGTGAGCGCGAGCGCCTCCATGCCGTGCTTCTTGGCTTCCGCGACCAAATCATCGATCTTGGGGAGCGCGTTGAGGAGGGAGTAATGGGAGTGGGTATGGAGATGGGTGAACATGTGTCTTGTAGTAAAAAAGTCAGGGCGGAGGAGGGGTATCAGCGACACAGAAAAAACCGCGTCGAAAGTGACGAGGCGGTTTTTGAAATTTGATATTTGAAGTCTGGCATTGTTTTGTCGCTTCCCCCATAGCCCGGCTTTCGCCTCGGGTTCTGCAGGAAAGGATTGGTCTCTTCCTAGTATAGCTTTTTTTAGGAAAAGAAAAAACCCGCTCCTCATAGTACAGGGGAACGGGCGTGAGATGCAGGATGAATGTCTTACATCCATCCTTTGAGGCGGTGGTGCGGACGGGCGAGGAAGAGCTCGTAGAAGAGCCAGTACCATTTGTTGCGGGTCCACCGCTGGACGGAACCTTCGTCGAACCAGCTTTTCGAGGCTATCCCCGTCGATACGGCCGGAATCGTTTGGAAGATTTCCCGAGTCAGGAAGAAGCATCGTTGGATATGTTCGGGATGCGCGACCACGATGGAATTGGCCGCGGAGGCGTTCTGAGGTTTTTCGCCGCTTCGCTGCCCCATCGTCTATAATATTATGATCCTCATACAAGGAGGGCGTCATGCCTGAGGCATTCATCTACGATCACGTTCGCACCCCCCGCGGCCGCGGCAAGGCGGACGGCGCGCTGCACGAAGTCACTGCGCTGGCACTCGCCACGGTGCCGCTGAAGGCGCTGAAGGACCGTAACAACCTGCCGGAAGATTCGGTCGACGACGTCGTGCTCGGCGTGGTCGATCCCGTCGGCGAGGCGGGTTCCGACATCGCGCGCTTCGCCGCGCTGAAGGCCGGTCTCGGCGAAGCCGTGCCCGGCGTGCAGATCAGCCGCTTCTGCGCCTCCGGCCTCGATGCCGTGAATTTCGCGGCCGCCCAGATCATGGCCGGCCAGCATGAACTCGTGATCGGCGGCGGCGCGGAATCGATGAGCCGCGTCGGCATCGGCGCCTCCGGCGGCGCCTGGCCGATGGATCCCTCGATGGCGGTGCCGTCCTATTTCATGCCGCAGGGCGTCTCGGCCGACTTGATCGCGACCAAGTATGGTTTCTCGCGCGACGACGTCGACGCCTATGCGGTGCAGAGCCAGCAGCGCGCCGCAAAGGCCTGGGACGAGGGCCGCTTCAGCAAGTCGGTGGTGCCGGTGAAGGACGTCAACGGCCTCACCATCCTCGCCAGGGACGAGCACATGCGCCCGACCACGACGATG
>CALMHZ010000088.1 GCA_937864125.1 uncultured bacterium | reverse complement strand
AAGTCTCTGCTCTTGACACGGGTATTCGTAATTATTTTACCCGATCATTTGATGCTGACCATCAGCTGGACGGACATTTGATAGAGAACTTCGTCTATCTTGAACTCTTGCATCAATTTAAGAAAGATCGCATCCATTTCTATCGGACGATAGGAGGGGCGGAAATCGATTTCGTCATAGAGGGAGCAGGCGACACCATCATTCTCGGGGAAGTGAAATACCGGCCGAAAGCGAGTGTTCCTGTGGCGATGAAAAACTTTATCGCGCGGTATCCGGATACGGTTTCAAAAAAAATCATTTTCACGAAAAACACCCTCAGAAAAGATCCTGACGGCACGGTTTTCCTTCCCGTCGACCTCTTCCCGTTCGTGAACATAGTTTAGTGTCTTGCCCCCCGCTCTTGGCGGGAAAAGAGGCGGGGAAGTTGATTTTCAGCTATAATGATAATATGGACATACTGAAAAAAACATTTGTTCGGATGAAAAAGGTATTCGGATTCCTCCGGGAGAACATCCGCTATGTCGCGGTACTGTTCCTCTTTTTAGTCGCCACATTCTACTCGCTCGTGATCGCGAAGGATGCCGAGAAGAAGCAGGAGAAATCAAAAAAAATCGAGACCGAACAGATAGCGGGACGCACACAGGATCTCGACCACACCGTGAAATCGAAGGCATATCGGGAGGTGTTCTCCTCTCGGGCGGGAGATGTCTACCGGGTCATTATCCGGGCCAAAGCGAGCGATACGGCAGGTATCGATATTTCCGCGCGAGCCGTCGGCGGAAAACTGTTTCCGATCGGATCCTTTGATATTCCAAAGGGTGAGGCGGTTTTCCGTGAAGCCGTATTCGTCACCGACGGGGAATACCAGGACATAGTCGTCGGCCTGAAGGAAAGATATGATGCGGATGGCCTGCGGTGGGACGATGCCCGCGTGTTCATCGATCGCTTGTCGGTCACGCGGCTTGCCGTGGATTCGCTATCGGGGGCGGAACGGCTGAATCCGACGGTATTCGGGGAGCAGGAGCGGGTTATCGAGCATCTTCCACCGCATCAGGATACGCCCGAGGATGATTCGTTTGGAATGTCGAAAAATCGGGTCGGGCAATACTTCAGGCCGACCGATACGATATTCGCCGGTCTGCGTTTCAGGGGTGAGGCTATCGGAAGCGGAGGGGCGGGGGCATACTCGGTAGAGCTTGGAGAGTGTGCCGATGATGCGTGTAGTTTCAACAACATGAAGATGCTAGGAGGCGTCTCATTTCTTACGAAGG
>CALMHZ010000087.1 GCA_937864125.1 uncultured bacterium | reverse complement strand
GCTATCTTGGGAGTGAGCAACATGTTCCTCATCGGAATCGTCCTCATCTCGCTCGGATTCATCGCCCTTTATATCGCCCGCATCCACAACGAAGTCATCAACCGCCCACTTTATATCGTTCGGGAGAAGGTGAATATGATTGAAAATCAAGAATGAAAATACTCTGGTTCACATGGAAAGATAGGATTCACCCAGAGGCAGGCGGTGCCGAAACGGTCAATGAAGAACTCGCGAAGCGGCTTGCACGCGACGGGCACGAGGTTATTTTTATCGTAGGTGGATACCCGGGCTGTTGCGCGGAAGAGATGCGAGAGGGTTTCAAGGTTATCCGACTCGGAGGGCAATACTCCGTCTATTGGCTTGTGTATCGGTACTACAAGAAGCATCTTCGAGGGTGGGCAGATCTCGTTATCGATGAGATGAACACCATTCCCTTTTTCGCGCGCTTCTATGTGAAGGAGCGAAGCATAATGTTCGTGCACCAGCTCTGTCGGGAAATCTGGTTCTATCAGATGCGATTCCCGCTTAACATAATCGGGTATTTCCTTGAGCCGATGTATCTTTGGCTTCTTCGGAAAAACGGAGTTATCACGATTTCCGAGAGCACGAAAAAAGATTTGATGAAATATGGTTTTTTATCGGACCGCATACGAATTATTTCTCAAGGAATTGACATAGGAGGTATCGAAAATCCTGTTAAGGTCGATAAATATCCGCAGCCGACCGTGCTTTCTTTCGGTTCAATTCGTGAGATGAAGCGGACCCTTCATCAGGTACGATCTTTTGAAATCGCGAAACAAAAAATTCCCAACCTTCAGATGAAGATAGCAGGGGATGCATCCTCCGTTTATGGGAAAAAAGTACTAGGAATGATAGATCGAAGCCCTTATAAAAACGACATCGAATATTTTGGGAGAGTAGGTAGCAACCAGAAAATCGACCTTATGCGGAAGAGTCATGTTATAGCCGTCACCTCAGTCAAGGAGGGCTGGGGCCTCATTGTGACCGAGGCCAATAGTCAGGGAACACCGGCGGTCGTGTATGATGTTGATGGTTTGCGTGACAGTGTCCGCAATGGAGAAACAGGAGTTGTTGTCAACAAAAACACCTCTCAGGGTCTAGCTGAAGGGATAATTCACCTTTTGAAGGACTCAGAAAAATATGCTAAAATAAAGTATAATGCGTTACAGTGGAGTAAGGAGTTCGACTTTGAGAAGAGTTATCGAGAATTCATACAAGTACTGAATAAGATATAATATATGACTCAAGAATATCCGCTGATCACAGTGACTGTTGCTACCTATCGGTCGCTCCCTTTTCTTGAGAAGTGCCTGCAATCAATCAAGGCACAGACATATTCAAATATTGAGATTATTGTCGTAGATGCCTTGAAATATGATCCGGAAGAGCAGAAAAAATGCAAAGAAATTATCGAGAAATATACTACCTACGTTCAAGATGGTCCGGAACGAAGCATCCAAAGGAATCGAGGCATAAAAGATGCGAAAGGAGAGTATGTTCTGGTGTTGGATCAGGACATGTATCTGACACCGAAAGTTGTG
>CALMHZ010000086.1 GCA_937864125.1 uncultured bacterium | reverse complement strand
CAAGAAAGTTTGGAAAAAAGAAGCGAAAGAAAAGAAAAAAGTCCCGGGAAGTTTCCGGGACGAGGTGTCTCATAGCATATCGCTTCGGTGAAAGATTCACGCATCATCGCTCCTTGGAATAGAGCTCTTGATGGGTACATGCCGCATGAATGATGATACTTTCTTTCGAGTCATGACTCCACACGATACGCCACTCCTCAGTGACGCGACTCACTTTTGCCATGCCATACAGGTCTTGTATCCACTTCTCGCGGCGCAGGTTCCCTGAATTAAACAAATGAGTCTGAAGCGACCTTTGGCTTTCCCAGCGAGTATATGGCTCAATGAAAAGAAGGTGCAGTGTCAGGAGTATTTTTTGTTTGAGGTAGGGAGGATCGCGCAACGACTCATAGGTATGCATGAATCTCTCACTATACCCAATCCGCTTTCGATTCCCTGCTTCATTTGTACAGCGGGGAACAAAATTTATCGCGGCAAGATGAGCCAAAGACTCCCGCAGCTCCCTAAGATTTGCATGCGGGGCATCGACTACAATATCCGTAACATCCATGAAGGCCTCCTTCTGATGGTGTGATGAAAAGAACATTTCTCCGACAAGTGCGCGGATTCAGCTCATACTACTGAGAAATACCCGTTTCGTCAATGTGATCGCTCTGTAATTGCCCACATTGTGTATACTGGTATACTACTTCTGTATCATCAAAAGTTATGCGCGTCTCTCCTCCCCTATCCACGGTCGTTCGATATCTCATACTAGGCGGGCTCGGCACCGCGATCCTCTTTCTTTCCTTACCGATCCTGTTGCGCACATCTCCCCCTCGTCTTGGGTGCGAAGCACCGATCCCGTACAGCATAGGGAATATAGACCCTCGGTTTCCGCTCGACAAGGATGCGGTCCGAAAAACCGCTCGCGAAGCCGAGGCCGTATGGGAACAAAGCCTCGGGAAAGACGTGCTCGCCTACGACCCCGAGGCGGCATTTTCCATCGTGGCGATATTCGACGAGAGACAGAAAATGAGCGGCGAGGCGAATGATCTTCGGCACTCGATTGATTCCTACGAAAAAACCAGCACCGCCGTCGAAAAAAAACATGAGAAGCTTTTAGCGGACTATCGGGCAAAGGCGAAAAATTTCGAGGCTCGGGTCAAAAGATTCAATGAGGCGCTCGTAGCCTATAGTGCCGAAGTCGAGAAGTGGAACCAAGAAGGAGGAGCTCCGGAAGAAGAATATGCCAAGCTTGAAGAAAAACGCAAAGAGCTTGAACAGGAAGAGCGGGAAATCAAGCGAGAAAGCGCTGCTCTCGAAAAACTCGCCGATACGACCAACGGCCTTGCCGATACACTCAAATCTCAAGCGGACACGGTCAATGACAACATCGCAAAATTTAAAGAACGGTACGGAGAGCCTCGTCCATTCGTGCAAGGCTTGTATACGCCGCCCTTGCAGTCGATAGAGATATTCCAATTCGAAGGCAAGGACGACTTGCGGCTCGTGATAGCGCATGAGTTCGGCCACGCCCTCGGCATAGAAGAGCATGTCGGTAACGATCGCTCCCTCATGCATTATCTTATGGGCGGACAAGATCTCCTCTCTCCGCGGCTCACCGAGGAAGATATCGCCGCATACAAGGTAGCCTGTCCCGATCGGAATTTCTCCCTCCGGGAGCGCATGGTCAGATACTTGCGCGACACGCCGCTTCAAGAAATGGATTTCCTGGATGCTCTTCGCGGAAGTTTATAAAAAAAGCCCTTGATAAGCATGTATCAAGGGGCGGCTGCTTTTCAGCCCATGAAGCTATCGGGGTCAATCAGCATAAAGGAATAGAAGGCCTCATCCTCCCCTCTTATCGCGGCCCAAAGCTGATCTCCGTAGGAGAAGTGCCAAAGCTCTTTGGGATTATTGACAAGGCCTCCCTCGACAAGCGCCCAATAGAGCAGGCGTCGATTCAGCAGAGCTTCGCTCTCCCACTCATTCAAGTTTTTTGTGAGCAAGAGCCTCTCATAAAAATCCGTGGATGAAGCTGAGGAGAAATCATCGAAAAAGGAACCGGTGTGGATAAGCTCCTTCGTGCGCGTATCCCTCAAAAGGAGATCGACCGCGCCACCCGTCGAATGAAAGGGGGGTGAAAGCGGATCCACCTTCCCATTTTCATCAGAACCTCGTCCCCAATAGTTTCTCTTTTCAAGCTCTATCAATTCTTCATCCCACTCCGGATGACGCTTCCGGAGTTCGGCCGGCATCCACTCGAGGAAAAAATAATCTTGCACTTGAACCGGACGATACGCATCGAACACATAGATTTCGATCCCTACGGAACGCAAGCGCTCATTGACGGAAGCAAGCATTTCAGCGACCGTTTTTCGCATGAGGACCACGGGAAGAGATCCGGGCGCGCGATGATTATATGGGGGGTTTCCTTGCTCCTGGTGATAGTAAGAGCATCCCGCAATATCGTATTCTTCGATACGGACACAAGGATCGAATGACCGCTCATGAGAGAAAACAAGGGGATATTGACGGGAAACCTTTCGGCGCGAACACGCGTCGGTAAGATCCGGAATCGGCCGCGACCGATAGTCGAGGATATTTTTCATGGAAGCTTCCTTCTCTTTAAAAGAACACGTGTAAAGTATAGGACACAATCCATGAAAAAATCAAAAAATCCCGAAATGCTGACGGGCATTCGGAATACATGAGCTTCGAATAGGCAGCTATGCGGTATCGCGGAGTGTTTCGCGCACGGCATCGACAACCTTTTGCGGCGTCACCAATGATTTGATGAGATAAAAATGCGTGGAAAAATCGCCGATTTTCTTGAACGCGCGCTCGTCATCTATATTGCTCAGGATAATTACGGGGATTTTTTTCAAAACCTGATCCGTCGAGAGCTCTCGCAAGACCTCGAATCCATCTTTCACCGGCATCTGGATATCAAGCAATATCACATCCGGACGCTCCTTACGGATGACATCGAGCCCCTCCTGTCCATTTCTCGCGGCCATGACCACGAACTCCTCTGCCATGAACTTCACGGAGTAGATTTCCCGGATATCCTCATCATCATCGATGATGCACACTTTCTTGTCCTTCCAAAGATTTTTTTCCATAGTCTCTTTCATTACTGTCGCTTTTCATCATACCACAAAAGCTGCGCTTGGGCGCTATTTTTTCGGATGTACGGTGGTCTTATAAGCCGATATCGCGCAAGAAGCTTTCTCTCGCCTTACCATGAAGAGGACGGGCCTGGCCGGGATGGAGGCCTCCCAAGCGCACCTGCATGATGCGCACCCGACGGAGCGAACGGACGGTGAACTTCGCTCCGCCGAGCATCCGGCGGATCTGATGTTTCTTTCCTTCGGTAAGGATGATATTCATCTCATAGGGGCCCTTCACGATCACATCCTTCGCCTTCAGGATTTCGCCCCCATCCTGTATCCCTTCTCGCAAACGGGCGGCAACGCCGGGCACGATGCGTTCCTGTACCAGGACTTCATATTCTTTTTCGTGCTCGAATCGCGGGTTGAGCAGCCGATCCGTCACCCGGCCGTCATCCGTCAAAATGATGAGGCCTTCCGATTCCTTGTCCAGCCGACCGATCGGAAACACGCCCGATATCCCCGCGATGTCGGCGATGGACTTTTCCCGAGACTGCGGCGAGTGCGTGATGATCCCTCGTGGCTTATAATAGACGAAATACTGAAAATCACTCGGGGAAGGCTTGGAGACTCCCTTCATCGACACCGTATCCCCCTCCTGGACCTTGTCGGCCAATACCGCTTTCCGACCGTTGATCATCACGGATCCGCGCAGAATAAGCGCCTCAGCACCGCGGCGGGTCGCGTACCCTTTCAGAGCGAGATAGCGATTGATGCGAACCGGAAACGGGATGGGCTCTTCTTGCATACGGACTTTTATAAGGTTTCAAGATCGAGGACCTCGTCGATCCGTATCTGCGCCACGAAATCAGGGACATGAGAGACGAAAATCATCGTGCCGCGATACGCATCGAGTGCCGCGGCGATGACCGGCAAGTGACGGAAGTTGATATGGTTCGTCGGCTCGTCCAATATCAGAAGTTCCGGCTCTTCGGCGTAAAGGGTGGCGAACAAGAGGAGGCCTTTTTGCCCCTCGGAAAGACTTTCCACCTTGTTTTGTATAAGCTCGGCCGGGATAAGGAATTTCGCGGCGATCTTGTAGACCAGCTCCTTATTTTTTTCCTTCATCGAGCCCAAGAGCGTATCGAATACGGTGGCATTGAAGTCCAAGGTCGAAAAATCCTGACGATAATAGCCGACCGTGATTCCCGGAGTGATTTCCGCGCGCTCAGAGTCACGCCGCGCGAGAGATTCAAGGAAAGTGCTCTTCCCGATACCGTTCGGACCGGAGATGAAAAGGTGCGTATTGCGCTTCAAGACCATATTGATAGGCCGGACCTCGGGAACTCCGTTTCGCAGGATGGACACGGTCTTTAGAGTCACGATGGGGCCTATTTTTTCTTCGCACGAAATTTGGAAGTCAGGCAAGGTCTTGTCCTCCCGGCGGACATCCATCTTGTTCTCCTCGAGATCCTCCGCCAAAGTACGCATGCGCTTCGCCACCGCACGGAGCTTTCCTCCCTTGTTCGCGAACACATTCGCCTGGTCCTTTTTTTCCTGGATGGTGCGTTCAAGGCGGACATTTTCCCGTTCAGCTTTCGCGATCCGCGCCTTGATTTCCTCGACTACATCGTAATAGTCCCCGGCGTACTGCTCGATCTTATGCGTAAAGACATCGAGATACAAGACACCATGCGTAAAGGAATTGAGAAAATCCGCGTCATGAGAGATCACGATGCAGGTCTTATCGTATTCGATGAGGAACTGCGTCAAGTGCGCGATGCCCACCGAGTCGAGGTTGTTGGTCGGCTCATCAAGCAAAAGGATGTCGGGATTCTGGATCAGGGCGAAGGCGAGCAGAAGTCGCGCCTGCTGGCCGCCGGAAAATTCGCGGATGACCTTGTCAAGCGGAGCCGTGAGGCTTACCACTTCCAAAGTTTCCTTGATCCGTGCCGGTAAGTCCCAACGCTTTTCCGGAAACGCGGCGGCGAAAAATTCCTCGACCGTGCAGTCGAGCTGATCGCGAGGGATAGTCTGCCGACCGATGGCAACCGTGGCCCCTTGGTCCACGGAAACCCGCCCCTGGTCCGGCACGGCCTCTTTGGTTATAAGCTTGAATAACGAGCTTTTCCCCGCCCCGTTCTGACCCATGAGCGTCACCTTCGACCCGCTGCGCACCGAAAAGCTCACCTCATCGAGGATAGGTTTCTTGTGTCCGTACTCAAAACTTACTTTTTCGAAACGCAATACTATGTTATCCGCCATATCGCCAAATTCTTATGAGGGCACACGAGTACAAATTGTGCCACATGTTTCAGATGTTGGCAAGGGCGCTTCCCGATAAAACTGCGCGACTAGAAATGTACGGGAGTTTCCTTATAATTCAACGCTCCGTAGCCGAGAAATGCCAACGCATCGGTCGTCTTCTCGAATACCTTTCCTTCCCTTCGCAGGCGAGCATAGGGTTTCGAATGCCTGAGCAGGTCCTCAATGAACGGGTTCACCCCGCTCAAAAGCGCCTGGTGTCCCTCTTTTTCTATATGTTCGACGATTTCCTCGAATGCCTCTACTCCGTCGAGATCGATAAAATACAGCTCCCGGAAACGGAGCACTATCCGACTATACCCCTTGATCTGCTTTTCAAGCCTTTCCACATGTGCCTGGGCGTTGAGATAGGCGAGCTGTCCCTTGAGGGAATACACGAGAGTATCACATTTTTTTGTCCCAGGTCCTGCCGGGGTCATCCATCGGCCATCGCCCGATATTTTTTCGACCACTTTCTTATCCTTATGGTTGAGCACCATCTCGAACTGACCTTGGGAGAGCGTTTCCACGAACAGCACGAGCATCACGGCGGTTCCGAACAATATGCCGGTGATAGGATCCTCATAGACCGTGATCAGGGCGACGAGCATCATAACGGCGAAGTTCTTCCGATCCATCCGCAACGCGCGCAAATAATTCTTCGCATCCACCATCCGGACGGCGATGAACACAAGTATGGAGGCGATGACAGCAAGGGGCATATATTGGAAAAATTTCAGGAACAAGAGCGCGATCACCCCGACGAGGACACTCGAAAGCGTGGCAGACATCTTGTCGGTGGCCCCCGCCCTCACATTGAGCGAAGTGCGCGCCAAAGCAGCGGTGGCAGGAATGCCGCCGAACACGCCGGAAGCGATATTTGAGAACGCGAGCGCCTTCATCTCTCTTCGCTTATCATGCTTCGTCTTGGTCATGTTATCGGCGATTTTCGCGGAAATCATCGTTTCCATGATGGCCACGAGAGCGACCGTGAGCGCGGGAAGCATCATCCGTGTTTCGAAGGTGAGGCGCGGAACCTCGAAAAGGGAAAGGGAGAGATTTCCGTACGCATCCGCGAGCGTCCTCGTCTCGATGAATCCGATGCCTTGGGAAGAAGCATACCCAAGAAGAAGACCGAGCGGCGTAAGGGCGATGACCGCCGGAACCCGAGGAAGCGTTTTCGTCATGCGAAACAAGGCGGCCAAGAAAACAAGGAAGATGCCGAGAGTGATGAAAGAGGTCGACCCTATATTCGCGAATGACTCCAAGACATTCTGGGAAAGTTTCTCATGCTTCGGCAAGCCGGAAAGTCCGAGAGCGAAGTTCATCTGATTGAGCCCGATGATGCATGCCACTCCGAGGGTGAACCCATGGAGCGCGCTTGCCGGAATAAACACGAGATACCTTTCCAGCTTCAGAAGAAAAGCGACAAATATGATCCCGCCGGCAAGAAGCGCCAATATGGGGAGCGATTCAGCGCCGTATTGCAAGGAAAATACGACCAAAATCCCCGAGAGCGCGCCGGTCGGCCCCACGATGTTATAGTTGCTTCCGGCAAACAAAGAATAAACGAGACCCGCCCATACCGCGGTCAGTATGCCTTGAACCGGCGTCGCGCCGGAGGCAATCGCCAAGGACAGAGACAGCGGAATCGCGACAAGCGCCACCGTCAGTCCTGATTTCCAGTTTTTCCTCATTTTCTCTTCAAGGGACACTATGGCCATAGCAAAAAATTTATATGGATTTTTATATGATCTTATTGAAAACGAAAGAAAAGAGGAGGTGGCAGTTCACCATCTCTCGCAAACCATTCCTGTGGAAGAGCTCCGCCTTCTCGCTCCATCGATACAAGGAGATGCCGAAGCACGAGAAAGGGAAGATACGAATTTCGTCATTCAAAACAATACGCCCCGTGTCGAGGCCATACTCAACATAAGACACACCGCTTCGAACACAAACCCTACTGTACTCCCCTTCAAAAATTGCGTCAATACTTTTTCAAAAAATAATCCTTAGAAGGTTTTCAGTACTGACATAAAAACTATTTTCGCCCCTTTCGTCGCCTTTTGAGGAAAAAGAAATAGAAAGAAAAGCCTGCAAGGAGCGTTACATTGGGAATAAAAATCAAGGGATTGCCCCACGATATTCCATCTATATGAAAATCGGAAATCGGCCAAAGAAATGGCGTCGGAAAAAATCTGGCGGAATGGGTGGGTATGTCAAGGAGAATATGCAATCCCCAAGCGCCAAGCTCATACAAAGGTTTTTTCCTCACTATCCAGACGAGGATGAAAGCGGCGAGGAAAACAATCAGGCTATGCGTGATATCGTAGAGGGCGTGCACGTACTGAGGGATGAGATTGGAATCTGGCGGCCCCGCCGACCAATCCGGACCTGACACAAGGCCGAGCCACGTGCTCGCCGTAAAAATACCGAAAGAAAAAAGATCCGGCGCGACACCGAAAAAGAACGCGATCCAAAAACTTTTTCGACTCTTGCGGCCGAATCCGATCGATCCCCAAACTCCATGCGAGATGATGTCCATAGAGTCCCTTATTTTTTATACTCCCTCATTGAAATCTCGCCTATGATACAGTATACACGATAAGTTATCCCAATACATTTTCATAAGAGTATTTCTACGAATAAAAAAACCGCCCTTTCTAAGAGCGGCTTTCTTATTCTCAATGATTACGAGAATCATCGATGTCATCAGTCAGGTTCCCGTCTTCCGCCCTTTCGCTTTCATTTCCTGAAAGACTGTGCCATTTCGCCCGCAGACCATCCCAGCCTTGCTCAAGATTCGCCTTGAATTCATCCCACTCGCTTTCTGCCCGGTCCTTCCAAGCATCAAGCTCTTTCGTGAAATTTTCACGAGCATCGTTGTATTGCGCCTTTTTCTCCGCTTCCCATTGCTCACTTTCCGCATCCATCTCCTTGACCTGGGCGCGATACTTGTCTTCGAGTGCCTGCCGTTCGTCTTGGTTCATATGTTTGAACTTACTGGTTACAAAAAATGCCACCGGAAAAAGACCTACCTTCTGTCCTCACTGTCACTTTTTACATCCTTCGACTGTTGCTGGAGTTCGGTTCCCGCTTGATTCAAAGCCTTCCCGCTCTCATTGATTACTGCTCCGCCCGCGGCGCGTCCGGCATTTTCAGCAGCCTGCCTCGCTTCTTCCGCCTTGGTGATGGCCTGGTTTACTTCCCGTTTTATCTGCTCTTCAAGGTCAGCCCCTGAGCGATTATACGCGACCCAAGCCAACGACAAAGAAACGATGGCGATAATCAACGCAAGCCACGCCACTCCGCTTGCGGCATCCCCTCTTTGCGCTTCCATGTGCTCATTCATAGGCATGAAATTAAAGATTACACACCCTTACTACATCGTGACGCGCAATTTCTTCCCGGTGAAGAAAAATACCTTAAAAAAGCGCCATTTCCTAAAAAGAAATGACGCTTTCACTCGAGACTTTCATTTTTCCACCCGTCCACAACTATTTATCGAGAGGTTTGCAGTAGTCGCTCGTTGCCCCTTCCGATCCTGGAGGAAGAGCTCTCACTTTTCGCGAAACTTCCGCAGGGAAAAGGTCGAACCAGCACACCCCGTAATAGGCTTGTTCTTTTTCCATCTTATGCTTGAGTGCGAAGTCCTTGTTCTGCGACGGTGCATTTGCATTTCGTAAGTCGTAGACCCCGAAATCGACAAAGACCCTGTTTATTTTTTCGAATCCCACGGAAGTCGCGATTACCTCGCCTGCCTTGATGGCGAGCGGTTCCGCGAAGCGTGTCGTCCGGCTGTCGTTAAGCTTGGGTTCCGGCAAACTGTCCGCCAACTTTTTGAGAGAAGGCGAAAGCGTCAACAGGTGATCGAACCGATAGGCGATTCCGCAGGGATTTTCAAACCACAGCATATACTGCACTTCTCCTTCTTCGATGTATCGACTGCCCAAGACAAGACGGGCATCAAGCGGAGCCGTCACGGCTATATCCGTATTTTTCTTGCCATCGAAGATGAATCCTCCATGAGGCTTGTAGTTATCGTTCCGATACTGCCCAGGATAAAGCACCTTTGTCGCCAAATCCACATTCACCGGACTCCCCAGAACCAAAGGGGCGGGACAGGCGACAGGAGGGGCGCTCGCTTTCCATTTCTCCCCGTCAAACATCCAAGAAACTGCCGGGGCGACCGGGACCTCGGGGGCGGGAACCTGCCTTTCGACTTCCACTACCCGCGTCTCGACTCGAACAGCCTCCGGGCGATCCGCGTTCGATTCCATTTTTTTATAGTTCCCATAGAGCACATATCCCAAAGCGATCGCGACTATTCCAAGGAACATCACGAGAGGAAAAGCTGAGAAACCATGCGATGTGCGTACGCGCATACGGTTGATGGTGAAAAATTAAAAGGATCTTCCAGTCCTTTCAGTATCGCACAGAAAGAGCGCTGCGCCTAACCATCCACCTCCTCACAAAAAATATTTTTTCATGATGCATTTCGCGATTGATCATCGGAGCCGCAAAAGGTACGCCTTCCCATCCGTAAAAAATTGATCCGCTGCCTGGTTTTGGCCCAAGAAAGGCGCAACGATTTGGAGCTTTCCGATTTCTTCCACCACCCCTATTCTCACGAGATCATTGCGGATATACTCCCGCTCCGCATCGACATCCGGCGCGATGGAGTGAGTGATGAAAAACTTGATGCCATTATCAAAACTCGCGGTAGCTATCCATACGGGAGCATTGCCCGCCCGATAGTCCGTTTTCCAGTATCGCGTGTGGTGCCGTTCCCGAATGGTATTTTTTTCGGTCGATTTCTCGAAGGCAAGTATGTTGGGTTCGGTCGCGATAAAGGACGGTGTAACGGGAGCAGTCGGATAGTTCGTATTGCTAATGCTTGCTCGCGCGAGACGGGAAAGATCACGAGCATGGGGCGCGTCAGCCACCTGCCAGCCCGCTTGCGTGAAGGCGCGGATCAGATCTTCTTTCGATCCTATGACCACGAAGCTTATAGGCTCCATTTTTTTCCCGGTCAGCGTTTCGCTATATTTCGGGAACGAGTCCGAAAGAATCGTTTTTTCCAGAGCGCCGTTTTCTTTGCTGATCACGAGCTCCTTCCCTGGCTGCACGGCCCGGATGATGAGCGGGTGGGTCGAATAATAATGAAAGATAAACGCTCCCAATCCCAAGGCGGATACGAGAGCAAGCACGGTGATGTTTCGTTTCGAAACAAAAGAGCGCTCTTTTGATTCGGGATCGAACCGCTCTCTCTCCAAAAAAAAGCTGATAAACACCACAAGCAAAGAGCCGCCTAACGCCCAACCCGCAAGCACGTCCGAAGGCCAATGCACCCCGAGATACACCCGTGAAAATCCTATGAGAAAAATGCCGATACCGAACACCAAGACCACGAGCTTTCTCGCGATCCCCTTCTTCGCCATGCGCCAGAGAAAAAAAGCGAGCAATCCATAAAAAAGAATCGAGGAAGTGGTGTGGCCGCTCGGAAACGAGTAACCGCCCCTCGGCACCCAGGCGAATACCTCGTCCGGACGGGCGCGATGAACCAAGAGTTTGAAGGCGCCATACATCGCCTGTCCCGCGACTATCGATCCGAGGAGGAAAAGCATCATTCTTTTTCTGCCGGAAAGACCAAATAAGAGAGCAAGGACTCCGCCTATGCCCATGATCACCGCTCCGCTCCCGAGGTGCGTGAAGAACAAGAACACTTGCGCCGTTTCAGGCGTACGGAAAAGCGCCACCAAGTTCATCATCCGGATATCGGCCTCGACGAAAGGATCCCGCGCCAGGATATCCTGCGCGAGTCCCATGAAGAAAAAGAAAAGGCCGAAACTTATCACCACGCCGAAAGTAAACACGCGCCCGTACCTCCCGACCTTCGACCATCGCCTCCCGAAAAAGGCGACTTCGCGAGGATGCCTTTTCAAGAGCTCTTCGACATATTCGTTTTTTCGTATGGCATGCCCTATATCCTTGATCAACGAAGTGAGAAATTTTTTCATATCCTGAACCTATGCGTCGATTTACAATCTTCGGCTTCGGCGTCAACCGTCCTCCCCTTTTAACGCAGAAAGGAATGATTCGGCACCGACAAGAATCTTTTTTTCGTACTCAAGAAGTCGAGTCATGAGCAAAAGCTTCTCTTGCTCGGGAATCTCATTGCTATTTTCTAACAATAAAGTTTTCGCTTCGTCGGACAAAAGCGGAGAGCGGCCGATGACCTGATCGAAGGGGAGCATGTCCATATGATTTGAAAAATTATGGAAATATCATGCGGAATGTCGCACCGACCTTCGTGTCTTTCCCTCCGAATCCGAGACCCGGATCGACGCCGAGCGTCAGTTTCCAATCATCTTTTTTCCCGAGCTCTTTGGTAAAATACATGTTTTCAGCATTATGTTCGCTAGCGATGAATTTCATGGTATTCGCTTCAGCCTCCGGAAGCCCCCTCGAGAGCGTCTCTTTTATTTTTCTCGAAATTTTCGAGACGGATTGATCGAGTGTCGCGTTGATAAGAATTCTTCCTGCGGACTGCACCGTCAAATCGACGCTTGATCCGGTTTCGGTACTGATGCGTTGCAAGGCAGAATACAGCTTTTCCCGGGTGCTATCAACTACTTCATTCACATGAAACGCGTTCTTCATCGTTTCCGTCGTTGAATTGATCGCGGTTTCGGCGGGAGTCCCAAAAGAACCAGTGCCGCTCCGGCGGTCCCGCTCCTCTTCCAGCACATCCTCGCTTCTCAGCGCCCCCGCCGTATCAACCCTTCTCCCTTTTTCTTTCACATAGTCGCTATAAAGCACCGGAAACTTTTCAAAGCCGCTCCCGATTCCCTCCGGCTCGGAATCCACGACGGACATCGTTTCCGATTCTAAGGCGGCAGATGAATCCGTTTCAGCCGAAAGCGCTTCGGACGGCTGCATGAGCGTCCCCGCGAGCAAAGCTGCCGCGACACGACCTTTCAACCCCTTCTCTTTCGCGGTTTCTCCAGCTATGTTTTTGGGTTGCTCAAAATTCATATTTTATCTGAAGCAAGGCAGGTTTTTTGATACGCTATGGGTAACCTCTTGGCTTACCCGCCTATTCCACGATCAGTTTCCCCACCTGTCCGTTCTTCCGATGCTGCCCGACAGAGCAGTAATATTCGAAGACTCCGGTTTTGTCCGCGGTAAACTCGATCGCATTCGTTTGCCCTTCCTTGGTAAGGGGCAGTTTCACGCCGAACTCATCGATGACGAAATCATGCATGGCGTCTTTGGCACTCAGGGTGATTTTTATCTTCTGCCCCTTCTTCACCCGGATTTCCTTGATACTATAGAAAAAGCTTCCGGCATCCACGCTTATCGATACCGTGTCCTTCGTAAGCGGGAAAGACACCGCTGTTTTCGCCGCGCTTTGGCTCGCCCTCTTCTCATTCACTGGCGCATTTTTCCCCTCTTGGGAAGTGCGAAACACGAAGAGTCCGAGGAGAATAAGAACGACGATCGTCCCTGCCGCAACAAGAGGCATATTCATCTTTTTTTCCGGTACTCCGGCATTGTTTTGTTCGTCCATACATAATCATGTAAAGGGTTATGCAACGAGTATATCACATTTTTCCGTCTTTTGTTCTCCCTGAAACTCCCTTATAATGAGATACCTCGGCCCTTGATATCCTCATATCCTTATGAAAATCTTCACGCGCATTTCCATCCTCGGTATCATCGCCCTCGGGATTCTCTGGGCGATCGCTTCCCGCATGTCCCCTGACAATTCCTCTGGCGTCTCCGCCCCCGCCCTCCCCGAAGCTCCCACGCCCACCGCCCACGACAATCCAAGTGAAGAAAAAGCGCGGCCACATCCCCTGGCGATAGCCTCCCTGCGGGCAGGCGATTATCCGAGCGATGGGTTCATTCTCGAAAAAACTCTCCCCAACGGAAGAAATTACAAACAATCCATAGTGTCGTACAAGTCGGAAGGTTTCAAGATTTACGGGCTTCTGACCGTCCCTCTTTCCCCGAAGCCGCCACAGGGCTTTCCGAATATCCTTTTCGTGCATGGCTATATCCCGCCCGAGAAGTATTCGACTACCGGAAGCTATCCTACCTATCAAGATACCCTGGCGCAAAGCGGCATGATCACCTTCAAGCCTGACCTTCGAGGTCATGGTGACTCCGAAGGCGAGGCGGTAAGCGCGCATACTTCGGAAAAATATGTGGTGGATGTCCTCTATGCCCTCTCCGCCTTGAAAAAGTATCCGGATGCGGACCCCGGGAGAATCGGATACTGGGGTCACTCGAACGGCGGAGAAATCGGGTTGCGGACTGCCGTCATATCGAAAGACATAAAAGCCTACGTCCTTTGGGCGGGAGTGGTGGGAAGCTACGAGGATATGCTCGAAACCTACAACGAAAAAATACCGTTTTTGAAAGACTCGCTGCGGACCGAGCCCTTCGTACAAGAACATGGCCTCCCGAGCGAGAACCCGGATTTTTGGAAACAGATCGACCCTTATTTCTTTTTACAAGATATCGTGGCGCCCATACAGCTCCATCATGGCACAGGCGATACGAGCGTACCGGTAGAACTGTCCCGGAGACTGAAAGAGGAGCTGGAAAAAACGGGAAAAAAGGTCGAGTATTTCGAGTACCAAGGCGATGACCACAACATAGGGCAAAGCTCGGGCGCCGCGTGGGAAAGAAGCATCCGATTTTTCCGCGACACCCTCTGAAGAGCTGAGAACAAAAAGCAAGTTTCGGGTAGGAAATCCGCTCATTGTCTCGTATGCTCAACGAGTTATACGATTCCCTTTTCATATGAAACATCAGGAAAAAATTGATTTTGAGCGCGTTGCGGAAGCGCTGGGATACATACGAGAAAATTTTCGAAAACAACCCGATCTCAACGAAGTCGCCGAAAAAGTTCATATGAGCCCGTTTCATTTTCAAAGGCTGTTCACGAAATGGGCCGGCGTGAGCCCGAAAAAATTCCTGCAGTACATAAGCCTCGAGCATGCCAAGATGCTCCTGAAAGACGATGCCGCTTCGTTGTTTAAGGCGGCGCATAAGACCGGGCTCTCGGGAACCGGCCGGCTCCATGATTTGTTCGTGAATATCGAGGGAATGACTCCGGCAGAATATAGGGACGGGGGAAAGAATCTCTCTATCAATTACAGTTTTGCCACAAGCCCCTTCGGCGACATTCTCATCGCCTCTACCCAAAAGGGAATATGCTTCCTTGCTTTTGTCGAAAATGAACGGCATGAACTCGCGGGCCTGCAAGACGGATTTCCACAGGCGACCTTCACAAAAAAATTTGATGCGATACAAGAAAACGCTCTCCGTATTTTCACCGACGACTGGAGGAAACTCGACCAAATAAAGCTCCACCTCAAGGCCACGGATTTCCAGCTCAAGGTATGGGAGGCGCTCTTGAAAATTCCGATGGGCAAAGTCTCTACCTATGGCAAAGTCGCCCAAGGCATCGGACATCCGGCGGCAGGGAGAGCCGTGGGCACCGCCATCGGGCGCAATCCGATAGCCTTTCTTATCCCCTGTCACAGAGTCATACGATCAAGCGGAGTATTCGGAGACTATCATTGGGGCGGCACCAGGAAAATAGCCATGATCGGCTGGGAATCCGCGCGTACGGAAAAATAAGGAGGAGGATCCAAGCCTGCTCCCATCATCGAGCTCAAAAACATGCGGATAGATTCTTCTCTTTTCGTTTCTTTGTGCCGTATCACAAAAAACCGTTACCTCGATTTGCGCTCAAACCATTTTTTCGTATTGGGGTTGCGGTGGGGACAGCCGGGCCAGCAGCAAGGCCGCCGCTTTCCTTCCTTCAGCTGAGCGAGGGCGCGGGTGATGTGCTCACGTCTTGTTTCGGGTTTCTTGACAAAGGTGACCCAGCAGATCCATTCATTGCGCGCAAGCGCCGTAAGGTCACTCCACGCCGAGGATGCTCTCGGATCGGAAACCAATGCCTCCCGAAAATCCGCAGGCGCCCTGTGTGCTGCACCGATCTTACTCTCTCTTTTGGGCTCCATCATGATTTTTATAAGATTCATCTTTATTGTAATTATATCATGATCTGAACCTCATCAATAAAAAAATGAAAGTCATTCTTGATGGAAGTTGATTTTCTTGATTCTTCTTGAGAAATGCTGTCAACGCCTTCCTCCTTATGTCTTTGCATCACGATTTTGAAAAACCACATTTTGGCAAGAACCTTTGAAATAACAGTGCATGTTTTCGATGGTAGTAGCAAGGATCCGCTCCAGCGCTCCGGCGCAGGCATGATGGCACCCATGATGATCATCGTAGGTTGTGTCGGTCTTTTCGTGAAAATCAGATACGGGCCGTCGTTGGAAGTCCGTCATGTATCCAACCCAGCGTACCGCCGGAAACATTTTTCACCTGAGACAATCCTGCCTTCTCGGCGAACGCGGCTGCCTGCCCGCTTCGGCCGCCCGACTGACAGATGAAGAAGATTTCCGATGCGGCGGAGATTTCCTGGATGCGCAGAGGGAGGATGGAGAGCGGGATGTTTTGAGCCCGTTCGGCATGTTCATCGGCGAACTCGGATGTCTCACGGACATCGATCAGTACCGCCCTCGGGTCTGCCTGCATGTGCTCGAATGCTTCTTTCGGAGTAATAGTTTTCATGGATGTATTTTTAGGGAATGAATTTTCAATGACTGTTTTCCGGAACCGCCGTATCGAACAGGTCGGGTCGCGGCGGATGGTGCGCATCGAGCGCCGCAATGAACTCCTCTTTCTCAAGCCTGAGGCGCGGATTCTCGCGCTTCTCCTCGCCTATCGTGCTCGCGGTCCTGCCTTCATAATTATGCGCGGGATGGACGATCGTCTCCTCCGGCAACCGCATGAGTTTCTGCCACAGGCTCTCGTAGAGGTCGGCGCTGCTGCCGCGCTGGAAGTCGGTCCGCCCGGTCCCGCCGATGAGGAGCGCATCACCCGTGAAAACCGCCCCAGGGACACGGTAGGTCACGCTCTCGTCGGTATGTCCCGGTGTCGCGAGGACTTCGATCGTTCCTTCGCCAAGGGGCAGTGCCGCTCCGTCTTCAAGCGCGATATCCTTGGACGGCAACGGGGACGATTCGTGCATGGCGATCTTTCCCCCGAACAGCCCACGGAGTTCGCGTGCGGAAGAGATGTGATCCGCATGCGTGTGCGTCTCGAGGATATATCGGAGCGTAAGGCCCTTTCCCTTGAGAATGTCCCCGTACGCGTCGGGCCCGGCCTCCTGCGACGGATCGATGATGGCCGCCTCCCGCGTCACCGGATCGGCGACGATATAGGAAAGACAGCCGCGCGAGGTATGAATGGGTGTTATGTCGTACATAATTTTTTATCAAAGGGTAAATGCGGCAATGACGACTTCGCGAAGCTTGGAAGCCAATCGCGGAGAGGCGTGACTCTCCTTCGCGCAGGCAAGCGCATATTCCTCCACATACGCTTCGGCGAAACTCTTGAGCGCGGAGCGGGCGGCTTTGACCTGGCGGATCTGCGTGAGGCAGTCGGCATCGCCTTTGGCGATGGCGCGGCGGACGGCGTCGATCTGACCCTCGATGCGGTTGAGACGGTGGATGAGTTTTTCGGTAGTCGTTTTCATAGTGATGTCTTACTCCGTTTGAATGAGTTATTCGCATACCCATCATATACCCCATACGGTATATAGTCAAGAGCGTAAAAATGACGCCTCGATAAGAGACTCCTCGGCAATCAAAAAACACTTCCGGGGAGTGTTTTTGTCAGACTGCGCCACCTATTGGATGAAGTTCAAACTTCGTATGATACGCCCTCGCCAAATTGGAGGATGTTGTTCGAATTTTTACCTATTCAAATATCTATATCTCTCCCGTACAAAACGGGTGTTCGCCTATTTCACCATCAAAATACATATGATTCTTATCTTTGGCGCACACATTCAATGCCTGTGGAACAGATACGGGAATAAGCTCAAAAGTAGCTGCATGAGCGCCCTCTATCCTATCGGCACCATAATACACGGAAACCGCGTCCTTACTCACTCCCTTGCCCAGATACTGGAAGGTATCAATATCGAGATCAAGCCTTTCCCCATCATAATAAATATTCTTGCCATCCCTGTGTGGACTGAAGGGATCCCCCGGACTTACTTCTTGGAATCCGCTCGAAACGCCTTCAAACACTACTTTCCCTTCATAGTACATTCTTGATGTATCATACGCGTAGCAATTTTTATCTTCACCATACGCATTAAATGTATCCGCGTCAGCTCCCTCTATAATCCCTCCTCCGTAATAGACATGCTTATCATCCTTTGTATACTGGCAAATCTGAAAAGAGAAGAGGTTGTCTGGATTCACGCCTGGCACCACTTTCCCCTCCTTGAATACTGAAATCCCATCGGTGGCACACAGGTAGCTGTGGCAGAAGTCAATAATTCTAAATTTGCTTATATCTTGCACCGGGACTTTTTGGCCCTCGAAATAAATATTCTGCTCATCCCTCTTGTAGGGCACCCCTCCTCGGATAAAGCTTGCCATCTGATCAGTCGGCCACTCTTCATCCGGGGTAAAGGTTTTTGAATCCGCATCAATAACACGGCCCCTGTAAAAAACGAAGTTTTTATCACGACTATACTCATCACCTAGATTTTCAAATGTCCTCGCGTCAGCGCCGCTCAAGACCTCCCACTTATAGGTTTCACTCGGATAGCCACGATCCTTGGCGATACAGACGACAGGGCCATATACTTCCGTTTCAAATTCAGAATATCCCCTTATGATCAATCTCTTAGTGGCGCAAGGATCGCCTAAAAATTTGGCTTGGACATAGTTTTTAGCAGGATACACGGAAAGCCCTAGAATACAGAGCGCTACAGCCAGCGCAATAAAAGATGCGGCATCTCTTGTTTTTTTATAGATAAGGTACGCCGCGAGCGGAATGACCATCACGCTCAATCGAAGGAGAAGGGCAAGGAGCATTTGCAATGCCATTATTATCTCTGAGGAACCGTCCCCTAGGTTAAGGATGATAAGAAGAACAAGTATTCCTGCCATTAATGTCAGCGGCAACCCTATGGCTACTTTTTTCGCCACACTTTTTTTACCTTCCTCGAAAAGAATATATAAAATAATCGCCAGAGCTGGAAAAATGCCCAGAACCATTCCCCCAAAAGCCGCGTCACCATCATCATTAGGATCCAGACGCAAAAAATCAGAGAGGATAAAAAGATATATATATAAAACTGCAAATATGCAGAAGGCTTTTACGAAGTTATCGAATCTGAAAGCAATCATTTCTATTCATTCCTACTGACTATAATTTAAGTATATCAGATTCGAACTCCCGATAATGGATAACAAAAATAGAGGCTCAAGCAAGCCTCTATTTATAAATTGCTCCGCCTGCTGAACACTATTAGAACCTCTATACAGGAGGATAAGGAGTCAAAGTTCTACCACTTCGGACTGAAGAAATTTATGGAACAATGTATGTAAAAGTTTGCCCTGCCACGCATTTCACTATTCTTTTACTGAAGTTTGGCATACCGATCAATCTCTTCGTGCAGTGACGGAACGGATTCCAATTGAGCAAATACTGTTGGTTCAATCCAGCGATACTCACTGTGTTCATCGCTGAGCTTTACCTCCCCGCTCACATATTCACACAAAAAAGTAATCCCCACTTTGAACTCGCCTGTATCTTTTTTGAAAGCAAACACGTTGAACGGGCTATTTACACTAGCTACAAGACCGGTCTCTTCAGCAATTTCCCGAAGGAGAGCTTCTTGTGGCGACTCTTCTTTATCCATTCCACCGCCCACCGCTTCCCAAACGCCTGGCCTATGGTCATCCGTATCACTTCGCTTCAATACGAGAATCTTTCCATCCTTCTGAATGATTCCTTTGACCGCAAGAAAGTATTGCATAGTATTCTTTCCAAAGTTACAACTTCCGATATCTCGTGCTCCGACCTAAACCGATTTTTTCAATTCTCTCTACCTTGAGCAATTTTGTAAGAGCCTGATTGACGGTTGGTCTCGCCACCCCAGTCTTTTCTGTAATTTCCGATGGCGTAGCCTCCGAAACACCTTGAATATATTCCCAGACGGCAAGCTGCTTGGGGGAAAGTAGTTTTTCTACCTGTTCGCTTTCCATCAATACGAGAGCCATTTCAGATTGTTTGAGGAGCATCATGAGAAAAAAATCAAGCCAAGGAACGATGTCCTCTTTCCCTGTTTCAAAACTTTTCTGACTTCTTCGCAAAGCGATATAATAGTTCTCTTTGTTATCCTCAATTAATTTTTCGTGGGAAACATACGGCACATAGGCATAGTCCTTTTTGAGCAGGAGTAAGTTCGTAAGAACACGAGAGAGTCTGCCATTACCGTCTTGGAAGGGATGGATTCTCAAAAACTCCACAATAAAGTTACCAATCACGAGAAGTGAATGGATATGTTTTTCTTCCAAAGCGGTAAGCGTAAAACTCACCAGTTCCTGCATCTTCTTCGGAGTGAGATAGGCGGGTGTCGTTTCAAACACCACTCCGATTTCCTTTCCATCGGCATCAAACATTTTGACGGAGTTTTCCCCTTTCTTGTATTCCCCTCGGTGCCGCTCATCTTTTTCTACATATTTTAGAAGTTCTTTGTGGAAATGTTTGATAGAACTTTCGCTGAAAGAGAGGGTTCGCCAAGCATCAAAAACATTGCTCAAAAGCTCATAGTAACCCCTGACCTCTTGTTCATCCCGACTTTCCCATTTCCCAGGCTTTACTCCTTGGATAAAAGCCTCTACTTCTGCATCGGATAGCCTGGAACCCTCAATACGAGTGGAGGCACCAGAAGAGGTTACGAGAACTGATTTCTTGAGACGCATCAAAATCTGGGGACTCAATTTCAGTCCGCCAGTCCACCTTCCTTTTATTTCGTCAATTTTGGCTATTTTAGACCAGATTTCCCCTGGTAGAGTGGTGAGTCTGGCTTCAAATAAAGCTTTATTTTCCATAAGATTATCTAATGTTATACATATATAAGATTATATGAGATTATATGAGATTAGTCAAATCGTATATTTCTAACTCTATCCGAAAGCATTCGATTGTATTCGTAAACGAAGTTCGAACATCCATTGAGGGTAACAAAAATAGAGGCCCATATAAGCCTCTATTTTCTTAGCTCCCCTAGTGGACAAACTTAGAACTCTGAATTGGGGAAATATTGAAAAAATGATGGAAGAGAAATGGAATATGTGTCGACATAGAAAATGCCCAGTACTACAAAAGCAGGGCTTTTTCTGTACTGGGCATGTCGGATTCGAGGACATCAGATGTCAAAATCGGGATAGAACGTAACCGTAGCCGCATCCGGCAAGAAGAAGTAGTTCGGTGGCCGAGCGAATTGGTTCGGGGAAGGCAGGGCGCCAGGCCGACCCACGGTACGAAGTGCCGGTCAAAGGTCTGACTCCGGCTCAGCTACAGGTCGCGTTGAAAGCGGCCTTCGAGTCCGCG
>CALMHZ010000085.1 GCA_937864125.1 uncultured bacterium | reverse complement strand
GAGAATTCAAAAAAATCCGCTCTCTCCCTTCACCCGGATGCCAACCTCACCCTTTGACACCATGTCATATCTCTGCTATAAAAAGTGATCCTCGTCCCTTTCCAATTATTTCAAGGAGAAGCGCCATGCTGCACCCGATACTCTGGATCCCAACGATGAAATCACTCGCAAGTGAAGAGCCTTCCTTGCGACTGACGCAAGCATTCATAGATACAGGCATCGAGAAAGGAGAATTCTTCTATTCCCTGAAACGGTTTTCCCCGAACTTTTCATGGAACAACCTCCAGAAAGAGGGGTTGATTCTCAGGGTCGAGGAAAAGCGCGGTTTTTCATTCGATACCCTGTGTTTCCAAGGATGTCACGACGCGAAAGTCTCTTATACGACGGCGGACGGCAACTTATGGTATCCCGTCCATCTCCAGGCCATTGAAAAGTATCATCCTGATGAGCTTGCGATTTATTTCAAGGAATGTTGGAAAGAAATCCACCCTCAATCGCGGCCAGCGAGAGTATTCCGATAAGGAAATTGCTTGGCATAGGCTAAGAATAGCTTCTCTCACCCCCCGCTCGACCGATCATTTCTCCACAATGCTCGGTTTTTTCTTTTTCCTTGAACCACGGCCTTTTTCCTGCTATCGTGAAAACATGAAGGAAATCGACATCCCGAAAAATTACGATGCAAAAACATGGGAAGACGCCCTCTACCAGAAATGGAAGGAGAGCGGCTTATTCGATCCCGACACCTGCATCCAAGCCGGCATCACGGATGAGAGCAGACCTACCTTCTCGATCGTCCTCCCTCCGCCGAATGTCACCGGTCGGCTTCATGTCGGACACGCCGCCATGTTGGCCATCGAAGACACCATCGTCCGCTATCACAGGATGAAAGGTGATCGCACGCTGTGGATTCCGGGAACCGATCACGCGGCTGTCGCAACCCAAAGCAAGGTCGAGGACATCCTGTGGAAAGAAGAGAAGAAAACGCGCTACGACTTCAGCCGCGAGGATTTTCTTGCGCGCCTCGCGGCGTTCGCGAAGGAGAGCCGGAGCGATATCAGACACCAGATCGAGAAGCTCGGGTCTTCGGTAGACTGGTCGCGGGAAGCCTACACGCTCGACTCGGAGCGCAGCCTCGCCGTCCGGACCGCCTTCAAACGGATGTACGACGACGGGCTCATCTACCGGGGCTATCGCACCGTCAACTGGTCGGTCAAAGGGCAATCCACCTGCTCCGACGACGAGCTCGAGCACATCGATCGCAAGGCGACTCTTTCCACCTTCCGCTATTCCAAGGATTTTCCGATAGCTATCGCCACCACCCGCCCGGAAACCAAGCTTGGCGACACCGCGGTCGCGATACACCCCGACGACGAGCGCTACAAAAAATATATCGGAAAAGTATTCGATATCCCGTCGTTTGCCGGCGGGCCAGCCCTTTCGATCACGATCATCGCCGACGCCATGGTCGATCCCGCATTCGGTACGGGAGCCGTGGGCATCACCCCCGCTCACAGCCACACCGACTACGATGTGTACTTGAGACACAAAGAAGAAATACGCTTCACGCAAGGAGGCGAAGCGGTTATCGGGCAGGACGGTCGCATGACAGATTCGGCCGGAAAGAAGTACGCCGGACTTTCCGTAGCGGATGCTCGTGCCAAGGTCATCGACTCGATCAGAACCGAGGGGCTCCTCGAAAAAGAAGAGGCGGTGGATCAGACCGTCGGCACGAGCGATCGGTTCAAGGATGTTGTCGAGGTCATTCCCATGCAGCAGTGGTTCATAGATGTGAACAAGACATTCAGCCGCAATGGACGGGAAGTGTCCCTCAAAGAACTCATGCGCGAATCAGTCTCCTCCGGACGCGTCACCATTCTTCCCGAGCGCTTCACCAGAACCTACTTCCATTGGATCGAGAATCTCCGGGATTGGTGTATCTCGCGGCAGATCTGGTTCGGCCACCAAATCCCCGTCTGGTATCGAAACGACGAAATTTTTTGCGGAGTCGATGCTCCTTCCGGCGAAGGATGGCGACAGGATGAAGACACGCTCGATACCTGGTTCTCATCCGGTCTGTGGACCTTTTCCACGCTCGGCTGGCCGGATAGAGAGGCAAAAGATTTCAAAACCTATCACCCGACGACCCTCCTTGAAACCGGGTACGACATCCTCTTTTTCTGGGTCGCGCGGATGATACTCATGAGCGAGTATCTCTTGGAAGCGAACCCTTTCGATACCGTGTATCTCCACGGCCTCGTACGCGACGCGGAAGGACGCAAGATGTCAAAAAGCCTCGGGAACATCATCGATCCCTTGGATGTAACCGAAACCCATGGCGCCGACGCGCTTCGCATAGCACTCCTTTCGGGTGCCACTCCCGGCAATGATGTGAAGCTCTCGGAAGAAAAGATCCTTGCGATGCGCAATTTCACGAACAAGCTCTGGAACCTCTCGCGCTATGTAGCCGCCATGAGCTCGCCATCGAGCGAAAAGCCTCAAGTAAAATCGGATGCCGACAGATACATTATTGACACCCTTTCTTTTATTCAAGCGAGCGTCACCGCGCATCTGGAAAAATACGAGCTTTCCCTGGCAGCGGAAGAGCTTCGCGAGTTTACCTGGAGCGATTTTGCGGACTGGTATGTCGAGGTTCACAAGATAGAAAAAAACGATGCCCTCCTCCGGCAGGTCTTCGATACGCTCCTCAGGCTCTGGCACCCCTTCATGCCATTCGTGACCGAAGCCATCCACGAAACGCTCCATCTCAATCAGAGCCCCTTCCTTATGGTCGCGCCCTGGCCGCACAGGGAAGAAAAGCTCCCCGCCAAACCAGGCGCAGAGGCCCCCTTCGAGCTTCTCAAGGATGTCATCATAAAAATCCGCAATGTTCGGAGCATCTACCGCATCGACCCGACACGAAACATGCGTATCGGCGTTCGCGCCGGATCCGAAACGATACTTGTCAACAACAAAGCGGTTCTCGAAGCGATAGCCCATATCGATGCCATAGAGAATATCGGGAGCGATACTCCGGAAAACGCCGTGCTCATCCAAGCGGGAACGCTTCAGATATTCCTCTACCTCGATGATGTCATCGATAAAGAGCAGGAACTCGCTCGGCTCAACAAAGAGCTGGAAGAAACCCTGAAATATATCGAAGGCATCAAGGCCCGCCTCTCGAACCGCGCCTTTATGGACCGCGCGCCCGAGCATGTCACCCAAGCCGAGCAATCCAAGCTCGAAACAGCGCAAGAAAAGGCTCGCGAACTTGAATCGTGGATACGCGTCATCCTCACCTGAAACCTTATGTCGTTTTTGCATCCTTTGATTCTCGGGGTATTCGCAACGCTGTTTGCCCTCGTGCTCGAACTTGTCTTCAGCCTTCTCCCAGGCGCTTTCACTCCGCTGAGGAGCACCCTCGATGGCAACATGCCGGCCCTGGCATTCTTTGCATTGGCTGAAGAACTCGCAAAGGCGCTTTTTCTCCGGAGACTCCTTCAAACACTCGTCACACACAAAGCAGGCAAGGCTTCGATCGTGATAGCGTTTGCTTTCGGATTTATAGCTACCGAGGCCCTTATCGCCATAGGAACCCGGGGAACCCTACCGCCCCAAGCCATGGCCGGGATTGCCGTCTTGCACGCCATTACGATTTTTGGATACGCGTATACCATACACCGTACCAAAAAGCTCATTCCCATGGCCATCGCGATCGCAATCGCCACGATGGCGCATTTCCTCTATAATCTCTTTCTCGCGTAGATATTTTATCTTGCGAATATTGAGAATACATACTATACTATAAATGAAATATCTAAAGTAAATTCTATGGCAACGAAAGAAAAGAAATCTTTTTTTGAACGATTGACCGGGGCAAAACGAATGGAAGAGGATCCAAATGGAGCTTCTCTCCCGATCTACGAGGAGGAAGAAACTTCGGAATTCGCCATGCACACGCAAAACGAACCCGCCATGGGGACAGCAGAATCACAACCCGCCTGGAGCACTCCGGCCTATCAGCAACCCGCTGTCGCTTCGCAGCCGCAGATCATGCATTCTGAAAATGACGCTGAAGGACAGCTTACGATCGATGTGTATCAGACGGAAATGGAGATCGTCATCAAATCCACCATCGCCGGCGTGAAGCCCGAAGACCTCGATGTCACGATAAACAACGACATGGTCACCATCAAGGGCGAGCGGCGCAACGAGGAAGTCGTCGATAACGGCAACTATTACTATCAGGAATGCTACTGGGGCGGATTTTCCCGTTCGGTACTTCTTCCTGTCGATGTGATTCCCGAAAAAGCCGATGCGTCACTCAAAAACGGCATCTTGACCATCCGGCTTCCCAAGGCCGATACCACCAAGGTGAAGAAAATCCAGGTGAGGGGGTTCTAAAGAGAGCTGATTCTTTTCTTCCACGATCCACCCCTCATAGAATGGATCGTGGTTTTTCTTCCATATTTCCAAAAAATCGCTACAATGAATGAATCGCACGAACGATTGCCATGACAAGAAAAAATATCACCACTCTTGGAGTTTCCTCATTTGCTTTTTTCAGCCTTTTTTTCGTCATTCCTGTTTCGGCGCTTACTATTGAGTCTGGCTCTTTTCGGGAAGAAGTTCCCCAAGAAATGATCTCTTCTTGGATATTCATAGACACCGTTGTCGTCCCCACTTCCCTCACTCGCTCGGAAATCGAAAACACCGCATTCTGCCAATCGGCTGTCCTCTGCGAATGGAGTCTCTCTCGAAAAAGCCGCGAATTCACAGCCGTACGCTCTCGCATAAGCGTCAATAAATCCGAGGTACGCCCATTTGTCACCTCAGTCGCCGTCCGAGCGAATCGCGAACCGAAAAACGCTGTGTTCGGCGAGGATGAGAACAAGAATGTCATCGCCGTAGTCCCAAGCGAAGAAGGAATAGTGCTTGATGAAGACCAGTCAGTCGACGCTATCGCTTCCGCGCTTGAGAGCAAAGAATCTCTTGCCGTACTCCCCGCGAAAAAAACGGCGCCGGCGATTCAATCCTCTGACATCGAACGGCTCGGATTGCGTGAACTTCTCTCAGAGGGCGTAACCGACTTTGCAGGATCGCCCGCCAATCGCGTGTTCAATATCAAGCGCGCCCTCAGGCAATACCAAGGGCTTCTCATCGCCCCTGGAGAAAAGTTTTCTTTCGTAGAAAATCTCGGGGAAGTCGATGGGGCGAACGGATATCTTCCCGAGCTCGTGATCAAATACAACAAAACGGAGCCTGAATTCGGCGGCGGTATCTGCCAGGTATCGACAACGGTATTTCGTGCCGCAATCAATGCCGGGTTGAAAGTGGTGGGCAGGAAAAATCATGCCTATCCAGTTTCATACTATAAGCCCTACGGAATGGATGCCACCATCTATATCCCTAATCCTGATTTATCATTCATAAACAATACCCCGAACCACATTCTTATCCAGGCGAAAATCGACGGGACAAAACTTACCTTCCGTTTCTACGGCACCAAAGACGGACGCACGGTAAGCATCGACGGTCCGTACATCCTCGAATCAAATCCTGACGGCAGCATGAAAACCACCTTCTCGCAAAAAGTCATCGACGCCAAAGGCGAGACCATCATCAATGATGCCTTCCCCAGCAGCTACAAATCCCCTTCTCTTTTCCCCAAGTTTACGATGCTGAACGAGAAGCCGAAGGAGTGGAATAAGAAACAGTGGGAAAATTATTTAGCCGAAAAAGAATCTTACCAAGCAAAATTGCGCGCAGCCTATGCCAGCATCCCCAAGGAAGAAACCGCGACGGCTCCCTAAGGATCTGATCAAGCTCCTGGAGCACTCTCAAGGCAACCAAGGGGAGGTGCGGTTGCGGCACATACCACCATTAAAAAGCTGTTGAGCTCCATATTATTGTGCTGTAATCATACACTTTGCACGAACCTTTTTCGATCGGAAACTGAATGAATCAGTCTCGCCACCGCCTCGAAAAGCCTCGG
>CALMHZ010000084.1 GCA_937864125.1 uncultured bacterium | reverse complement strand
GATCTCGATGAAGGGACGAAGAAGCTGATCGAGCGCGGCCGCCGCGCGGTCGAGCTTTTGAAGCAGCCGCAGTACGAGCCGCTTGTCGTGGAAGAGGAAGTCGCCGTGCTCTATGCGCTCACGCGAGGCTATCTCGATACCGTCGAGGTTTCCGACCTCGCGCGCTTCGAGAAAGAGTTCCTTCTCTATCTTCGGGGCGAGGGAAGCGTCGTCATCGATTCGATACGGGAGGCCAAGGCTCTCTCGGAACCCGTGGAAGCACTCTTGAAAGACCACATCGAATTATTCAAAAAGGGATTCATTATCGCGTAGCTTATGGCATCAGCACGAGACATCCGCAGACGGATCAAAGGAGTGAAGTCCACCGGGAAAATCACCCGGGCCATGGAAATGATTTCCGGCGTGAAAGTCCGCAAGGCGGTGCAGGCCGTGCTCGATATACGGCCATACGCCAAAGAAGCGATACGGATTTTGGGGCATTTGGAAGAGGCTGCGAAGCACGAGTCGCACCCCTTGCTCCTCGCGCGGCCGGTGAAAAAAGCCCTCTATGTGGTCATCGCGAGCAACCGCGGCCTTTGCGGCGGATTCAATGCGCAGATCATAAAAAAACTCCGGCAGATATTGCGTGAAGATGCGGGCCGGGAACAGGCCTTCCTCACCATCGGGAAAAAAGGGGACACCGCCGTTCGCAGGCTGCGCGGGGAAATCCTCGCTTCGTTCCCGGATGTCTTGGCAGCCCCGTCGCCCGAACTCATGCGCCCGATCGCGAAGATCATCATCGAGGAATTCGAAGAAGGCCGCGTCGATCGCGTGGTCATGGTCTATACGGACTATGTCTCGGCACTCCTCCAGGAGGTCAAGGTCCGCGCTCTTTTGCCCGTCGCGATCAAGGACGCGAAAAAAGCGATGCATGAGATGACGGGAATCGAATCGGAATCCGATGAACAAAACCACGCGCTTTCGGCGGAATATATCATCGAGCCTTCGCCGAAGAAAGTATTGTGGAAAATGATCCCGCGCCTCCTTGAGATGGAGCTCTATCATGCCGTCCTCGAATCGAATGCCAGCCAGGAGTCGGCGCGCAGAATAGCGATGAAAAACGCCACGGATGCCGCGGAGGAGATGGTAGGCGATTTGACCCTCGCCTATAACCAGGTCCGCCAGTCGAAGATCACGGCGGAAATCGCTGAGCTCTCCGCAGGTAAGGCTGCTCTTGAATAAGATGTGGAGGTTGGCCTATGGAATGTAGTCAGTATATTCCATAGGTTAAGTTCTAGATTTCAAAAAAGATATGAATACGGGAAAACTTCTCCAGATCATCGGTCCGGTGGTAGACATTGAATTTTCATCGAAAGAGGGCGGAGCGGCTTCGGACGAACGCTCCGAAACAGTGCTTCCCGCTTTGCGTGAGGCGATAGACATCCCTTTGTCGGATGGCAAGAAGCTCGTGGTCGAGGTGCACCAGCACCTGGGAGGCAACCGCGTGCGCGCCGTCGCCATGGGCTCGACCGATGGGCTCAAGCGCGGGATGGAGGCGCAGCCGACGGGGATGCCGATTAGCGTTCCTGTGGGCAAAGGCGTACTGGGGCGGATGTTCGATGTGCTCGGCAATCCGATAGACGGCAAAGAAGCGCTTGGCGTGGAATCCCGCCGATCGATCCATCGCAAGGCGCCGTCATTCGATGAGCAGTCGACGGAGGCTCAAATATTCGAAACCGGCATCAAATCGATCGATCTCATCTGTCCCTTCATGAAGGGCGGAAAAGTCGGACTCTTCGGAGGTGCGGGCGTGGGAAAGACGGTCATCATCCAGGAACTCATCCGCAACATCGCAGCCGAGCATGGAGGCTATTCCGTCTTCGCGGGAGTCGGGGAGCGCACGCGCGAAGGGAACGATCTCTATCATGAGATGAAGGACTCGGGCGTGCTCGAGAAGACGGCGCTCGTCTTCGGGCAGATGAACGAGCCGCCGGGGGCGAGACAGCGCGTGGCACTTTCCGCGCTTACGATGGCGGAAGCGTTTCGTGATGATGAAGGCAAGGATGTGCTCCTCTTCATCGACAATATTTTCCGTTTTACGCAGGCAGGATCGGAAGTGTCCGCGCTCTTGGGGCGCATTCCGAGCGCGGTCGGATACCAGCCGACCCTGGCGGAAGAAATGGGCATCCTGCAAGAGCGGATCACCTCGACGAAAAAAGGGTCGATCACTTCGGTACAGGCGGTGTATGTGCCGGCCGATGACTTGACCGACCCGGCTCCGGCGACGACCTTCGCGCATCTTGATTCCACCGTCGTCCTCAACCGCGCGCTTACGGAGATCGGGATTTATCCCGCGGTCGATCCGCTCGATTCGAACTCGAATATCCTTGATCCGAAGCTGGTCGGGGAGAGGCATTACAAGGTTGCGCGCGGAGTGCAGAGGGTGCTGCAGCGCTACAAGGATCTGCAGGATATCATCGCGATCCTCGGCATGGAAGAGCTCTCCGACGAGGACAAGCAGCTTGTGGCGCGCGCGCGGAAAATTCAGAAGTATCTTTCCCAGCCGTTTTTCGTCGCCGAGCAGTTCACCGGGGCGAAGGGGAAGTATGTCAGACTCGAAGACACCGTTGCGGGCTTCGAAAAGATTCTCGAAGGGGTGCTCGATGATATTCCGGAGGCGGCGTTTTATATGAAGGGATCCATCGATGAAGTGCTGGCCGAGGCGAAAAAATAACTTCTTCTATGTCCATGATCCGTTTCAAGATCGTTACGCCGGAAAAAATAGTGTTTGAAGATGATATCTTTCAGGCGACTTTGCCTATCGAAGGCGGAGAGGTGACCATCCTTCCCAGTCATGCTCCCTATATCGGAACGCTTCAGGCCGGGGAGATCATCGTCAAGAAAACCGCCGAGGGGGAAGGAGAGAGTCTCGCCACCTCGGGCGGATTTGCCGAATTTCGAGACGGTATATTGACGCTTCTTGCCGATACGGCGGAACGCGCCGAAGAGATCGATGTGACGCGCGCCGAGGAAGCGAAGGCTCGCGCGGAACTTCTGATGAAAGAGCGGGTGAGCATCGATGATGAGGAATATGCCAAAGTCGCCGCTCTTCTCGACAAGGAGTTCGCGCGCGTGAGGGTGGCTCGCAAGCATCGCAGCCGAGGGGGCATGAGTGTGGGCGGGCAGTAAAATCTTGAAGGAAAGCATGCTTTGCAGTAGGATGACAGGGAGGAGTGCCATCTTTTTTTCCTATGGAATCACGATACAGCCCAAAGACGATAGAGCCTTATTGGCAAAAATTATGGCAAGATAAAGCCATTTTCAAGCAATATGCGCGCCCGAAAAAGTTTTATGTCCTGGATATGTTTCCCTATCCGTCGGGCTTGGGCTTGCATGTGGGGCATCCGAAGGGATATATCGCGACCGATGTGGTAGCGCGAGCGAAGCAGCTGCAGGGTTTCGGCGTACTCCATCCGATGGGGTGGGATGCCTTCGGCTTGCCCGCCGAGCAGTTTGCCCTCAAGCATAAAGTGCATCCATCCCGCGCGGTCGAAAATAACATCGCTACTTATAAGAGACAGCTCGACGCTATCGGTTTCACCTATGACTGGGATCGGGAAATCAATACCACCGATCCCCGGTATTACCGGTGGACGCAATGGATATTCCTCCAGATGTTCGAAAAAGGACTCGCCTATGAATCCGACGAGCCGATCAATTGGTGTCCGTCATGCCAAACCGGGCTCGCGAATGAGGATCTCGACGACGGAGCATGTGAGCGATGCGGAACGATTGTCGAGCAGAAACCCATGCGGCAGTGGGTGCTTCGCATGACGGCGTATGCCGATCGGTTGCTCGAAGGACTGGACCGGAAGGAACTTGAGTGGTCAGAGGAAATCAAGGCGCAGCAACGCCATTGGATCGGACGGAGCGAGGGTGCGGAGATAGATTTCAAAATAGATGGAAGTGATAAGGTTATAACAGTGTTTACTACACGCCCCGATACACTTTTTGGAGCGACATACTGCGTACTCGCCCCGGAGAACAAACTCATTGATGAGTTGAAGGGTTCGGTTGCAAACTGGAGTGAGGTAGAATCGTACCGTGAGGAAGTAAAATCTCGCACGGAAATTGAACGTACTGCGGAAGGGCATGAAAAAACAGGGGTGCGCCTTGAAGAAGTTTCTGCCATCAATCCTGCGAACGATGAAAAACTTCCCGTGTTTGTGGCCGACTATGTACTTGGACACTATGGCACAGGCGCAGTGATGGCGGTCCCCGCGCATGATGAGCGAGATTTTGCATTTGCGAGGAAATTCAATTTACCCATCAGGGATGTGATCAGCAGAATTTACATTTTAAAAGATGAGAATAAAGAAAAAGACGGATTAGAAACTTTGCACAGGAGGGTAGTTGACCCAATTATACGAGATAAGGAAGGCAACTTTTATCTAATCAAAGAATCAGAAGATCATGTGCACTTTGCGGGAGGAGGTATCGATGAAGGAGAAAATGAAATACAGGCATTAAGTAGAGAAATTATTGAAGAAACCGGTTTTACTGATTTTACAATTGGTGATAGGTTGTACCCGCAAATTTCATGTTGGGGTTATCGCCACACTAAAAATAAGAATCAAAGATCAGTTGGTCCTGCATATGAGATTATATTAAACTCAAACACGAGAATTCATTCAGAAGTAGAAGATGGTAGGCATGAATTACTAAAGATCAAAAAAGAAGATGTATTAAAAACAATTACTTGGGAACATCATCAATATTTATTTGAACGATATTTAGGAGGGCAGAATGCATATATTGAAGAAGGTGTGCTTATTGATTCCGGTGAATTTACGGGACTTTCAAGCGAAGAGGCAAAAAAGAAAATCACTGACTTCGTCAAAGGTCGCTGGGTCACCAAGTATCGCCTCAAGGACTGGGTTTTTTCGCGTCAGCGCTACTGGGGCGAGCCGATACCGATCATCCACTGTGAGCACTGTGGCGCGGTTCCGGTTCCGGAGAAAGATCTCCCCGTGAAACTGCCGGAAGTGGAGTCGTATGCGCCGACGGGAACAGGGGAGTCGCCGCTTGCGGATATTCCCGAGTGGGTGAACACCCCCTGCCCGAAGTGCGGCGGTGCGGGAAAGCGCGAGACGAACACCATGCCGCAGTGGGCGGGATCGTGCTGGTATTACCTGCGCTTCATCGATCCTATGAACGAGAAATCATTGGTCGGGGGCGGGGCTGAGGCCGAGTGGATGCCGGTTGATCTCTATGTGGGTGGGGCCGAGCATGCGACGCGGCACCTCCTCTACGCGCGGTTTTGGCATAAATTTTTGTTCGATATCAAGGCGGTCTCGACCGACGAACCTTTCAAGAGGCTCGTCCATGTCGGACTCATCAATGCTTCCGATGGGCGGAAAATGTCCAAACGCTGGGGGAATGTGGTGAATCCCGACGACATCATCAGGGATTTCGGTGCGGATGCGTTCCGGCTGTATGAATTGTTCATGGGACCCTTCACGCAGAATATCGCTTGGAATACCGAAGGCCTGGTAGGTACGCGAAGATTCCTCGACAAGGCGTGGAGCGTGCGATCGCATGTTTCCGAAGAAAAGGATGTAACCGATGCGGCGCACTTGGAAGCCTTGCTCCATAAGACGATAGGGAAAGTAACCGAGGATATTGACGCCTTCCGTTTCAACACGGCTATCAGCAGCCTTATGATACTGGCGAATGCCATGAGCAAGGAACCGCGCGTTTCCAAAAGCTGCTACGAGACATTCGTGCTCTTGCTTTCCCCATTCGCGCCCCATATCGCCGAAGAACTCTGGCGTACGCTCGGACATGGGGAGTCGGTATTTCTCGCCGTCTGGCCCGCGTATGACAATTCCAAAGTGCTCGAAGAAAGCGTCGTCATGACCATTTCGATCAACGGGAAAATGCGGGACCTCATGACCGTCCCTCAGGATATTTCCGAAGAAGATCTGGGCGCGCAGGCTCTGATCCGGGAGAAAATACGGCCCTTCCTCGAAGGAAAAACGGTGAAAAAAATCATCATCGTACCGGGGCGCATCGTAAATATCGTGATATAAAACTATAAACCAATGAAAAGTTCCATAGCACAAATGCTTCCCCTCGACCGGCCATTGCTCATATTCGACCTCGAGACGACCGGCCTCGGTATCGGGGAGGATCGCATAGTCGAGATCGCCTACGAAAAAATCATGCCGGGAGGCGAGGTGCAGGCGAGCGTCGAGCGCATCAATCCGTGCATGCCGATTCCGCCTGTCGCCTCGAGCGTGCATGGGATCTACGATGACGATGTGAAAGACGCCCCCTCATTCGCCAAGCGATCCTACGAGCTCTGGAGCGTCTTCGACGGGATCGATGTCGGGGGCTTCAATGTGCTCGGATTCGACCTGCCGTTCCTTCGGGCGGAGTTTGTCACCGTGGGAAAGAATTTCGATTTTTCTTCCCGGAAAGTGCTCGACGCGAAAATCCTCTATCACAAAATGCAGCCACGCGACGGTTTCGCTCCGAGGAATCTTTCGGCCGCATACAAGCTCTATTGCGGGAAAAAGCATGAGAACGCCCACTCGGGAGCGGGGGATGTACGGGTGACAGTCGAGATACTCGAGAATATATTGGAGCGATATCCGGACCTGCGGAATTGGGACACCATCATGGAGCTCAACGGGCAGAAGAAACTCATCGACTCTATGATGAATGAGCACGCTCCGCGGATCGAATCGCTCGGGAGTACGGGAACATTATTCTAAAAACCGCTATGTCATTTATCGATGCCATCATCCTCGGGGTCGTAGAGGGCCTGTCGGAATTTCTGCCTATCTCTTCGACCGGGCACCTTATCCTCACGGCCGAACTTCTCGGACTTTCGGGAGATGTGTTCACAAAGTCGTTCGAGATCGCGATCCAGCTCGGGGCGATTCTTGCCGTCTTGGCCTTGTATGGACGAAGCCGCTTCCTGGATATCGAAATCCTGAAGCGGCTCGCGGTCGCTTTCATCCCGACCGGGCTCGCCGGGCTTTTTTTCTACAAACTGGTGAAGCAGCTTTTGGGCTCGCCGCTTGTGGTGGTGGTTTCTTTGTTTGTCGGCGGCGTAGTCATCATCCTTTTTGAACGCTGGTACAAGGAGAGAGACCAGGCTTTGGGCGACCTTTCGACTATGCCATATTCTCTGGCTTTGAAATTGGGATTCTTTCAGGCGATTTCCATCATTCCGGGCGTCTCCCGATCCGGAGCGACCATTCTCGGCGGACTCCTCCTCGGCATGAAACGCGAAGCGATCGTGGAATTTTCTTTCTTGCTCGCGGTACCGACGATGATCGTCGCTACCGGCTATGACCTCTTGAAGCACGGGAACTCGTTTCAAGAGTCAGAGTGGCGGCTCCTCGCGGTCGGATTCGTGGTATCGTTTTTCGTAGCGATATTTGCGATAAAGTTTCTCATCCGTTTCGTAGCGTCGCATACCTTTATGCCGTTCGGTGTGTATCGTATTTTGCTTGCGGTATTTTTCCTCCTCTTCATTCTCTAAGATTGTTTTTTCATGGCCATTCTTTCCGGGAAAAAAATTGCTGATGCCATCCTTGCGCAGACATGTACCGAGATAGAAAAGAGCGCTGTCATGCCCGGCCTCGGGATCGTACTCGTCGGGAATGACCGGGCCTCGGCTCTCTATGTCGCGCTCAAAGAAAAACGCGCAGGCGAGATAGGTATTCGGGTGACGAAAAAAATACTGCCACTATCTGCCACGGAAGACGAGGTTATCCAGGCGGTGCGATCGTTGAATGATGATATATCCGTGCATGGGATCATTGTCCAGCTGCCATTGCCTGCCGCGATAGATGCCGATAGGGTGATCGCCACCTTGGATCCGAACAAAGACGCGGACGGATTCCTCGGAGGGACGCCTGTTTTCCCTGAAGCGATACTCGAGCTTGCAAGATCAGCGAGCGTGCCTCTTTCGGGCAAGCAGGCGGTGATACTCGCGCGTTCGGAACGATTCGGCGAGAGCATGAAGGGCGTGCTCGAAGAGGCCGGCATGAAAGCAGCCTATACGACCGACCCACAGAAATTTCTTCCCTCAGTAGTTTCGGCAGATGTGGTGGTTACGGCTCTCGGCGAGGCAGGGATAGTGCGTGGAGATGCCTTCAAAAAAGGCGCCATCGTGATCGACGGCGGCATCGCGCGAAAAGACGGGAAAACAGTCGGGGATGTCGCAAAAGGAGAAGGGGAGAGCGATATATTCTTGTCCCCGGTTCCGGGCGGCGTGGGCCCGGTAACCGTCGCCTGCCTCCTTCGGCGCGTGGCGCGTCTTGCGATAAATCAGGTATCTCGATAAAAAGAAACTTTGTTCTTCCGAAGCTCCGTATGGTACACACGACTGAGCAGGAAATTATCCCGGTGAAAACTTATTCTCTCCTGAAAAGTTTGTGATAAACTGTGAACGACGATCGAGAATCTGACAACTTGTTCGTAATAAATGACCCGAAAAATATGCTTAATGATGGACAAAAATTGGGTTTGTGGTTCATTCTTGGAACACTGGGCCTTCTTGCGAGCATAGCGATTGCTACTTCTTGGGGGAATGCGGGATGGATTTTGGCGTTTTTCTGGCCTGTGTTTATTGTTCCTATCGTCATCGGATCACTTTTTCTCATTTCCGGAAGCGCGTCACAACTCAAAGAAAAAAGTGACGGTTTTTCTTCGGAGGGAGAAAAAATATCTTCCAGTAAAAGGGCCGCCCGGGCCACTCGTTCTCTTGGGTGGATGATGCTGCTCGTCGTTTTTGCTCCCCTTGCGCTTCCCTTTGTACTACCCCTGTTCATTGATTCTGACCTTAGCTACCCGGAGCCCGAATTATTTAAGTCAAGCTCTCAAAATTCAGAGCTCCGAACGGGGTCACAAAACATCGGAGCCGAGAACGCAGAGGGGGGGGGTCGGGATGCGGGAGAAGTGTCGGTGCAGGAAAACAGTGGTTGTGTGAGTACATTAACTGATTATACGGATTCATGGACCCAAAGGAGGTGCATCGTAGAGAATCGCGGCGCATTTCATATTTACTTTATTTCCGAAAGCGTCCTCTCGACCGAAATCGGTGCGATCGGTGAGAAATGGAAACCTAAAAGCGCGCAATTTGAGCAAGCCCCGGGAACGATAGCCCCCTCATCTATCCAGTTCGTATATGATGTCGAAGGCAGTCAAAGAGGGGGCGAGGTGCCACTTGGGGTCATCCAGATCGTAGAAAAACAAAAAGGCAGAATTGATTTCGATGCTTATCTTGCTGCAACAAAAAACGGGTCCGATATCACGGAGAATATAAACCCTAAATACAAAAACGATTCTAATTTTTCCTATCAGCGAGAAATCAAGCGCGAACAAATCGACGGAATCACGCTGTTTTTTGACCAAATCAAACGCTCGGATGGAAAGATTTTTGAACCCGCACTGGTTTTCCGGCTGGGGGATACGGATATCGCTATAAACGGAGCGCATGCGGAGGCTCTTAGCCAAGACGAATTGCGTACATATATGCTCGCGTTCGCGCGTGCATTGATACAATCAGAATAGAGTATTCGTCGAGCTCTTGTTCTTGTGCGTGAACATCAGCGCGACCGCTTCGGAAAAAAAAGAAGGTACTTGCTCGTACCTTCCGACAAAATCAGTATGTGTCGGGGGAGAGACTCGAACTCTCATGATATCGCTATCGCGGGATTTTGCCCGCCAGAGGCGGGTAAAAGTCCGTATGTTTGCAAAATGTACCGCTGGTCGGAATCGAACCGACATGCCTTGCGGCACACGATTTTGAGTCGTGCGTGTCTACCAGTTCCACCACAGCGGCCTATCGGAAGCATAGGGAATTGAAAAGCTTGTGTCAATGGAATATACTGGAGGAAAGAAAAAAGAAGAATGATGGAGGAGGACGCTCGGGGAGAACGGGGGAATTGATTTTTTAGGATTGAGCATTATGGCAAAGATCGTCGCATTCGTGAACCAAAAGGGCGGCGTGGGGAAAACGACCTCCACTATCAATGTCGCCCGCTATCTCGCCTCTTTCGGAAAGAAGATACTCCTCGTCGATCTCGACCCGCAGGGGAATGCCTCATCCGGGCTCGGGATCGATCCTCGAGGATTGGAAAAAAATCTCTATCATGCGATGATCGGGGGACTTTCCGCCAAGGAAATCATTCTCTCTACCGAGACCGAGGGGCTCCATATCATTCCCGCGGCGCAGGATCTGGCCGGGGCCGAGGTGGAGATGATCCATATCGATGCCCGCGAATTCCGTTTGTACTCGGTATTGCGCCAGGTCCGGGATTTCTATGATTATATCCTGATCGATAGCCCGCCCTCGCTCGGACTCCTTACGGTGAACGGATTGGTGGCAAGCGACGAGGTGGTCATTCCCGTCCAGACGGAGTATTATGCCCTTGAAGGACTCTCTCAGCTTCTGGGAACGATAGAGCTCGTCCGCGAGCGGCTTCAGCCGAATCTCAAGATCATGGGAGCGCTCCTCACCTTGTTCGATAGGCGGAACCGTTTGGCGAGACAGGTGGTGAACGAGGTGCGCACGCACTTCCCGGGACCGGTATTCGAAACCGTTATCCCTCGATCGGTACGGCTTGCCGAGGCGCCCTCCTACGGGAAATCCATACTTGATTTCGATGCTTTTTCCAAGGGTGCTCGGTCATACAAGGCGGTCGCCAAAGAAATTGTGGATCGTGAGGAAAAGGAAAAGGAAGTATTATCACAAACAGATTGAGCATATGGCGGTACAACAGCATGGGCTGGGCCGGGGACTATCCTCGCTCATTCCTCCGAGAAAAGATGATGGCAAGGAGTCTCCCTTTCGGGACATGGTGCTCAAAACGCTCTCGACGCAAGGCGTGTCGCTTGACGGTTCTTCCGTGCCGGCCGGCCCCGCTTCTCCTCCGGCGCTGTCGTCCGATGCGAATGCGGTCATCGATGCGCCCATAGGTTCCATCGTTCCGAATCCGCATCAGCCACGGTTGCAGTTCGATGAGGAAAAACTTTCCCAGCTTTCGGCTTCGATCCGTGAGCACGGAATACTCCAGCCCCTGGTCGTGACCAAGCGGAGCGAAGGGAAGTACGAGCTTATCGCCGGAGAACGACGATTGCAGGCGGCAAAACTCGCGGGACTCGCGAGCGTGCCCGTATTGGTCCGAGATGTCAAAGAGCAAGACAAGCTCGAGCTTGCCATCATCGAGAACATCCAACGCCATGACCTGCATGCGATCGAAGAGGCGAAGGCGTATGCCCGTCTTATGGCGGAATTTCACCTCACTCAAGAGGAAGTGGCGCAGAAAATGGGGAAAAGCCGAAGCTCGATTGCGAATACGCTCCGGCTGCTTTCGCTTCCCGTAGAGGTGCAACGCGCTCTCTCGGAGGGCAAGATCACCGAGGGGCACGCCAAGGCACTCCTCGCCGTTGAAAACGGAGAGCGTCAGCGCGCCTTGTTTGATCGGATCATGAAAACGGGAATGACCGTACGGGAGGCGGAAGCTCTGGCCAAAGAAGTGTCGGTCCGGACGCATGTGCGCTCCCTCGCGTCTCTTTCACCGGATATTCTGGAAAAGGCGAATCGTCTGTCGTCCGCGCTCGGTACCAAGGTGTCGGTGAAACCTGCGGGAAATGGTGGGAAAATCGTAGTGGATTATTATTCCTTGGAAGAATTCGAGAACATTCTGAAGAAAATTTCCGGAGAAGCGGAATGATTCCAGTCTCGGAACTCCTGAAAATCAAAGGGTGGCAAGACCGCTTGGGAAGGGGCGGTCTGTTCGTTTTGCGATTCTATGGTTCTATAGTAAAATAAAAGGAGATTATTTACCCTGGCTTATCTTATGGAAGAAAAGAATCCATACCTTTCGATTGTCATTCCTGCGTACAAAGAAGGGGAGCGCATCGGACGAAATCTGTTGGAAATAGACAAATATGTGAAAGAGCGCGCTTTCTCCTATGAGATTCTGGTGGTGGTTGACGGCTCATCGGATAACACGGCCGAGATAACGAGGAATTACGGATTGCAGATTCCGCACCTGCGGGTCATAGAAAATGCCGAGAACCGCGGGAAGGGAGCGGTAGTCCGGCAAGGATTGCTTGAAGCGAAAGGGAAGTATCGGATTTTTCTCGATGCCGACGGCTCGACGTCGATTCATCACTGGGATGCTTTTGAGAAGGAGTTTCAAAACGGATTCGATGTGGTGATCGGCTCGCGCGACCTTCCTGATTCGTATATCCAGGTGCATCAGCCGAAGTACCGCGAGGTGATGGGCGATATGGGCAATTGGCTGATCCGCATCGTGCTTGGGTTGTGGAGATATCCGGATACGCAGTGCGGATTTAAGGCGCTTACGGGTGAAGCTGCCGAGATGATAGCCAGTCGGATGGTGGTGGATCGTTTCGGATTCGATTTCGAGCTCATCGCGCTCGCCGAGCGGCTGGGGCTTAAAGTCAAACAATTGCCGGTCCGGTGGATGAACGAGGAGGGATCGACGGTCGGGCTCACCGGAAAAAACGGCTTTACGCAGGTGCTTATCGATTTATGGCATACGAGAGTGAGGTTCTGGACAGGGGCATACGGGATCAAGGAGGCGCAGAAGGAAAAATAGGCAGCCAAAGAAAAAAATAAACTCGAGCGTGTGAAAATAGAAATTGAAAAAACCAAAAAAACGACCACTCCTGCCGAGTCAGAGCTCAGACAGGATATCGTTACGGGAGATTGGGTGGTTATTGCGACTGGCCGGGCAAAGCGTCCCGTCGATTTCGTGTCGGATCGCCGGGCAGAGGACGACCCTGATGTCGCCGACCCGTTCCAGGATTTTTCGGGGCAGGAGGAGCCGGTGCTTCTTTACAAGAAGGAGGATGGTGATTGGAGTCTGGCTGTCATACCGAATAAGTTTCCCGCGTTTACAAGAGGAAGAGCGCCCAAAGACCTTTCGGAAGGTCCGTACTTCGCAATGAGCGGGGTAGGATATCATGAAGTCATCATCACCAAAGACAGCGAGAAGTCGCTCGCGCTCCTTGATCTTTGGCAGGTCGCGGAAGTCATGGACGCGTATCATGAGCGCTACCTGTCTCTCATGAATAAAAAGAGCGTGAATTATATTCAGATCATGCATAACCATGGTCGGGAGGCTGGCGCGTCTATCGCGCATCCCCACTCTCAGCTTATGGCGATTCCCGTCGTTTCCCCCTATCTCGAGCTTGAGCTGCGCGGATCCGAGCTCTACCATAGGAACAATAAGCACGATGTTTACGCTACGATCGCGGAATTTGAAACGACCGAGAGAGACCGCCTCGTCTTTGAAAATGAGCACTTCATAGTATTTTGTCCCTTTGCTTCCCGTGCGGCGTTCGAGCTTTGCGTGCTTCCGAAATCCTCCAGTCCCTACTTCGAACGCATTACCGATGACGAAAAGCTCGCGCTGGCGGAAGCCATGCAGAAGGCGCTTTATTCCCTGTGGAAAGGGCTGGCGAATCCGGCGTATAATTTCTACCTTCATACCGCGCCTTGCGACGGAAAGGAATATCCGCACTATCGGTGGCATTTCGAGATCCTTCCGAAGCCGCCGACACCGTGGGCGGGGTTTGAACTCTCGACCGGAATAGAGATATCAACGATCGAACCCGAAGTCGCGGCACAGTATTTGAGGGATCAACTCGTATAAAGAGCGCCTATCATGAAACAGCGGTATCTGATCGGGAATTTGAAAATGAATGTCCTTTCTGTCGAAGAGGCGGATCAGTACCTCTCCGTTTTTCGCAGGGAGATGAAAGGCAGGAAACAGTCGATCACGACTACCGTCATCGTGCCCCCTTTCTTGTATCTCGAGCGATTCCAAAAGGCATTGCCGGAAGCGGTATCGCTTGGAGCGCAGGATGTGTTTTGGGAAAAAGAAGGCTCCTACACGGGTGAGATTTCTCCGCTTATGCTCAAGGATATCGGAGTGGAATATGTTATCGTCGGTCACAGCGAACGCAGGCAGTACGGTCATGAAACGAATGAAGAAATAGCAAAAAAAGTACAAGCCCTGCTTAAATGGAATCTTCGTCCGATCCTGTGCATCGGAGAGACGGCGGAGGAGCGGAGGCGGGGCGAGACCTCGTCGGTTCTGGAGGCGCAGCTCAAAGGGGCTTTCGAAGGGATATCTTCTTTGCATGCGGAAAAAATGATCATCGCCTATGAGCCGAGATGGGCGATCGGGAGCGACCAGGTCCCTGCTTCGGAGGATATTTTGGAAGCCAAAGTCATCATCTATAGGATGATCGCTTCGGTATGCGGAGCGCCCGTCGCAGAGCGTATTTCCATCTTGTACGGGGGATCGGTCAAGGCGAATGTCCTCAAACAGGTGTGTTTCGATGCTCAGATGGATGGCGTCCTCATCGGAAGAGAGAGCCTCTTCCCGTACGAAGTTGCCAAGATAGCCGAAATCATCGAAAATTATGAGGCGACGGAGCGCGAGGCCGTAGGCCGGTGAAGACATATAACTCATATGCATCCAAAGTATGATAGTGACGACCGATACGCTTTTGAAAGAGGCGAAAAAAAACGGATATATAGTCGGCGCTTTCAACACGGTAAACCTCGAGACCACGCGGGCGATTTTGAATGCCGCGAAAGAAACCCGATCGCCGGTCATCGTGCAGATGACGGAAAAGACTTTTGAGTATGCGGGCGGCCGGGCGATATTTAATCTGGTCAAAAACATGGCGGATTTTTATTTTTCGGATATTCCGATTTCGATCCACCTCGATCATGGAAAGAGCCTGGAAGTCGTGGAGCGCGCGATCGATATGGGATTTCCGTCCGTCATGTATGATGGTTCGCGTCATGCGTATGCCGACAATCTGCGGGTGACCAAACAGGTCGCCCTGCTCGCGCACGCGAAGGGAGTATCCGTTCAGGCGGAAATCGGCAATGTTCCCTATTTATCGGAAGTATCAGGGAATATCGACTGGGAGGATTATATGACCGATCCCGATCAGGCAGTGCGGTTCGTCGAGGAGACCGGCATCGATACGCTTGCTATCGCGATCGGCAACGCGCATGGATTCACCAAAGAACGCGATGAGCCGGACTATGCCCGTTTGTCTGAAATAGCTTCCCGTCTCTCCCTTCCTCTCGTGCTTCACGGGGCTTCCGATTGGGAAGACGGCCGCGCAGAAAAAGTCCGCAGTCTCGGGATATCGTGTTTCAATGTGGATACGGCTATCCGCTTGTCGTTCATCGGCGCTTTGTCGGGAATGCTGGCATCCGGAGAAGAAACCGAAATACGAAAAGTTTTGGGAAGCGGCATGCTCGCGGTACAAGAGACCGTCATGAAAAAAATGGAATTGTTCGGAAGCGCGGGGAGAGCGTAGGGAGGTTCGTGAAAATACATATATACAAACAGTATGAAAAAAATAGCGATCAATGGGTTTGGAAGAATCGGCCGGGCGGCATTTAAAATAGCATTGCAGCACGATGATATCGAAGTTGTGGCGATCAATGATCTGACGGATGCGCCGACGCTTGCGCATCTGCTCAAATATGATACCGCGTACGGAAGGTATCGTGGCGAAGTCTCGTCGGATCAGGGTGCGCTTGTTATCAATGGGAAGAAATTTCCCGTATACGCGGAACCCGACCCGAAAAAACTTCCCTGGAGGGAGCTCGGAGTCGATGTCGTGCTCGAGTGCACGGGCCGGTTCGTTGACGGGGATTCGGCGGGGCAGCATATCACCGCCGGCGCGAAAAAAGTCATTCTGTCGGCCCCTCCGAAAGACGACGGATCGATTCCCACCTATCTTATCGGCGTCAATGATGAGTCCTATGCCGCGGAGCCTATCATTTCCAACGCGTCTTGTACTACCAACTGTATTGCGCCCGTAGCGAGACTTATGGAGGAGCATTTTGGTATCCAAAAAGCCATGATGACGACGATACATTCCTATACGGCAGACCAGAGTCTCCAAGACGGACCCCACAAGGACCTGCGCCGGGCACGAGCTGCCGCCGCCAATATCGTTCCGACGACGACCGGCGCGGCGATTTCCGTAACCAAAATCATTTCGAGTCTAAAAGGCAAATTCGATGGACTTGCCATCCGAGTCCCCACAGTGGTCGTTTCATTGACCGACTTCACCTTCCTTTTGAAGAAAAAAGTGACGGTGGAAGAGGTGAACGCCATCCTTGAACAGGCCGCCCGGGATTCGAAGTATTCTCGTGCGCTTTCGACCACCCGCGATCCGCTTGTTTCCTCTGACTTCATCGGCAATCCCTATTCGAGCATCGTCGATCTTTCCTTGACGAAGGTGGTGGATGGCGATCTCGTAAAAATAATGGCATGGTATGATAATGAATGGGGGTACTCCAATCGTCTTGTGGAACTCGCGAAGACCGTATAGGAACACCTCTTGTGTCGTATGAGTGATATAATTTACGCCAAAGGGCGAATGATGCATCCTTATGTATGATCTTCTTATCAGAAACGGCACCGTGATAGATGGTTCGGGCACTCCCATGCATCGGGCGGATATTGCCGTGAAAGAAGAGAAAATTGTGGCCATAGGCGACCTTAAAAGCGAGACGGCCGAGCGGACCATCAATGCCGACGGTCTCTATGTCACTCCGGGATTCATCGATGTCAACAACCACTCGGACACCTATTGGGCGATGTTCCGCAGTCCCGGGCTTCAGGGCATGCTGATGCAGGGAGTGACCACCATAATCGGAGGGAATTCGGGAGCCTCTCTCGCTCCGCTCACCGATCCGAGCGTGATCCGATCAATCCAGAAATGGACCGATGTCGAAAAGATCAACTTCAACTGGCTGACCATGGCGGAGTTTCTCAAGGAGGTGGAGATGAAGCAATTGGCTCTTAATTTTGCCACGCTCGTCGGGCACGGGACGCTTCGACGCGGCGTGATGAAAGCTCCGACGAAACAGCTCGCGCCAGGCGACCTCGATGCCATGGAAAAACTTTTGAAAGACGCTCTTTCCCAGGGGGCGATCGGCTTTTCCACGGGATTAAAATATACGCACGCTCGATCGGCGGAAAAAGAAGAGCTTGTCGCCCTCCTCTCGTTGGTCGGAAAAAATAATGGCGTCTATGCGACCTACATGCGTGATGAGGGAGAGTATCTCTTGCAAGCCGTAGAAGAGGCTATCACGACGGCTCAGGAGGCCGGTATTCCGCTCCATATCTCCCATCTTAAGGCCGTTGGCGAAAAAAACTGGCACTTGTTCGAAGAGGCTTTAGCTTCGATAAAAACGGCGAGTCTCAATGGACTGGATATCAGTTTCGATGTGTATCCGTATACCGCAAGCGGTTCGGTGCTTTATACGTTTCTTCCGGAATGGGTGACCGAAAGCGGACGCCAAGCGATGCTTTATCGTCTGCGCGATTTCAAGACGAGACAGGCGGTGATAAGGGATATGAAATCGAGCGGATACGATTTTTCGCAGATGACGCTTTCGGCATCGACACTCAACAAGGTGATGACGCGGACCACCATAGGGACTATCGCGAAAGCGCAGGGGCAATCGCCGGAAGATACCGTAATCGATGTCTTGCTCGCAAGCGCGGGAAGAAGCATCGTCTCTCTCGAAGTTTCGAGCCCGGAAAATGTCATGAAGGCGGTGCAGCATCCTTTTTCCATCATCAGTTCGAACGGGGTCGGTTACGACAAGGAGCATATGGCGACGGGCGATTTGGTTCATCCGAGAAGCTTCGGAACATTTCCCAAGGTATTCGCCGAGTATGTCCGTCTCCGTCAAGCTATTTCCTGGGAAGAGGCGATACATAAGATGACCGGTAAGCCTGCCGCGAAATTTTTTATCCGAGATCGGGGGCTCTTGCGTGAACAGTATAAGGCTGATATGGTGATTTTTGATCCGGAAACCGTCGCTCCTCGATCGACCATGGATAATCCCTATGAATATCCCGAAGGCATAGAGTTTGTCGTTGTCAATGGAACCGTTGCCGTCGAGGGAGGAAGCTGGAATGGATCTCGCAAAGGACAAGTGATACGAAAAAAGTCGAAATTCCGGCTGTGGTAGTCTTATACTATGAAACAAGAACACTTGAAGGGGAAAAGAGTGACTGTTTTTGGTCTTGGCGTAAATGAGGGAGGCGTCGGCACCATCGAGTTTTTGGAGCAATCCGGCGTAAAATCGATCATCGTCACGGATGTGAAGAAAAAGACCGAACTCGAAAGCTCCCTTAAAAAACTTGAACGCTATAAAAACATCACCTATATTCTCGGTCAGCACCGATCGGAAGATTTTATCCATACCGATCTTGTCATCAAAAATCCCGGTATCCCTTGGACGAACGAGTACATCAAGCTTGCTCTTGCCAACAAGGTTCCCGTGGAAATGGATTCGAGCCTCTTTTTTTCTTTCTGCAAAAACAAGATCATCGGCGTGACGGGGACCAGGGGTAAGACGACTACCGCAAGCATGATCGCTCACATCCTGGAGAAATCGGGGATTCCGGTAGTGCGGGTAGGGATCAGTCAGACGCCGGTACTCGGCCTGCTCTCCAAGATCAAGCCGGGAGATGTCGTCGTCTTCGAACTTTCAAGCTGGCGGCTTTCCGCACTAGGGAGGATACGCCAAAGTCCGCCTGTCGCGGTATTCACGAATCTCTATCCCGACCATCTCAACTATTATCGGAACCTTTCCGCCTACGAGAGGGATAAGCGATATATCTATGAGTTCCAGAAAAAATCGGGGATACTTATCGCCAATCAATCGCTTGACACGGTCACCCTCCATCCTTCGCCTGGAGAAACGCTCCGTTTTTCTTCGGAGCCGATAGACGGAGACGGCGCGTTTTTCCGTGAAGGAACGGCGATCGCTTGTCGAGATGGGGAAGAAACCGTGCTGTTCGAACGGGATGATATTCGCATTCCTGGCATGCACAATGCCATGAACGCGCTTGCCGCGGCTCTCGTCGCGTTCACCTTTGGTATTCCTACGGCGAAAATATCAAGCGCGCTCAAGACTTTTTCCGGCATACCGCATCGGCTGGAGCCGGTACTCGAAAAGGATGGCGTTATATTCTATAATGATACGGCTGCGACAAGTCCGGAAGGGACTATCGCGGCGCTCCGCTCTTTTGATCGGCCGCTGGTTCTTATCGCGGGCGGTAGCGATAAGCGGCTTGTATTTGGGAATTTGGCCCAAGAAATGCTTGATCGGGCAAAGGCGGTCATATTGCTTCCGGGAAGCGCTACGGAATCGCTGTTAAGAGAAATCCGTAGTCGCAACGCGGGGGCCGCATTGCCTTTTCATCTCGAAGAAGCGGGTGGCATGGAAGAAGCAGTGGGACTCGCTCGCGCGGCGGCGGCGGAAGGGGATATCGTCCTCCTTTCTCCCGGAGCCGCAAGCTTCGGATTGTTCAAGAATGAGTTCGATCGCGGGGAGCAGTTCCGCAAGGCGGTATCACTTTTGTAAATTTTTATGCGCAAAGAGTATGGACTATGATGTTATCGTGCTTGGCGGCGGTCCCGCCGGAGTGTCGGCCGGGATATACGCGGCTAGAAAGCAATTGAAGACACTGGTAATTTCCGAGACTTTCGGGGGACAGTCGTCCGTTTCGGCCGGAGTCGAAAACTGGATCGGAGAAGTCAGTATTTCGGGCTGGGAAGTCGCGCAGAAATTCGAAAAACATCTTCGCGCCCAAGAAGGCATAGAAATCCGCACGGAACGCGTGACGGGCGTGGAAGAAATGAAGGGTGGCTACCGCGTCACAACGGATACGGGCGCCTATGAGACAAAAACGATTATCGTGGCACTTGGCGGGCGACACCGGCATCTGGATGTTCCGGGGGAAGAAAAATTCACGGGGAAAGGCGTGGTATATTGTTCGACATGCGATGCGCCTTTTTTTCGCAAGAAAACCGTAGCCGTAGTCGGCGGTGGGAATTCCGGTCTCGAGGCCGTCGAGGACCTGCTCTCTTACGCGGATAAGATTTTCCTTCTGACGCATTCCGGCGCTCTCAAGGGCGATGAGGTGACGAAAAGCAAAGTGCTCCAGTCAGAGAAAGTCGAGGTGATCTATTTCGCCGAGACCGAAGAGATTCTCGGAGAGGAAAAACTCGTGGGGCTTCGATACAAGGACCTTCAGTCAAATACGGAGAAAGAATTGGTGCTCGATGGCGTGTTCATTGAAATCGGCATGGTGCCGAACTCCGACGCCTTTAAGGGTTTCCTCGATATCACTCCGGCAGGAGAGATCAGAGTTGATGCCCGAACCTTCGCCACGAGCAAGCCGGGGATATTCGCGGCCGGAGATATCACCGATATGCCATATCGGCAAAATAATATTTCTTCTGGGCAAGGAGTGGTCGCAGCGCTGTCGGCTTACAATTACATCCGTAAGGCATAGGGTTCTCTCGGGACAGTAGGCAGAAGCGGAAAACCCTGCTTTACAAGAGGGGAAAATCGTGCTATAATGGATGTATAAAGATAAGAAACGGGTGATTCCTTTGCTGGAAATCCCCGTTTCTTTTTTTGAAAAGCGGATTATGAAATATATATTTTTTTCCGGTATCATATCAAGCATGGTTTTTTCGAGCGTATTTGTCGCGCACGCATCAGGGAACCAATCTCCCTGGGCAGAGGAAGCGTTATCCTTGGTGAATGAAGAGCGACAGGCATATGGGATACCCGCGTTGAAAGCAAGCGCAACCTTGTCGCGCGCGGCGAGTGAGAAGCTGTCCGATATGGAGCGGGAAAAATATTTCGCCCATACTTCACCGCGGAATCTCACACCATGGCATTTTATAGAACAAGCAGGGTACTCATATAGCGTGGCGGGGGAAAACCTCGCCATCTCCTTCATGGATCCGCGGGCTGAACATAAGGCGTGGATGCAGAGTGAGAAACATTGTCAAAATATTCTTGATCCGCGCTTTCAGGAATCGGGAATAGCCGTACGAAAAATTTTTTTTGGTGGACGGGAAACGATCGTCGCCGTAGAGATGTTCGGCACCGCCTTATCCGAGCAGGGCAGTTTTGACCCTTCGGGCAAAAAAATCGCGCAAGCTTTGTGCCAGAAGATTCAGTCAAGCGTTCTGGGAGCCTCTTCCGATGGAACCCCATCAGGGCCTCTCTCGGTCGCAGGCGGCTTCCTTATGAAGTTTCCTGTCTTCAATTCTTCGTCAGGAGATTCCCTTGCCAGCCGTATGATGCGGAGCCCTTATGGCACTCTGGAAATATCCGCTCTCGTCCTCTTCGCATTAGCGCAAATGACCGCCATCGCGGCTTTCTCCGGCGTGCTACTTGCCCGCGAACGGGAAAAAGGAGTGTTTTCCTGAGAGGAGAATTTTTTAGTGGAGAAAAACCACGGAAACATCCGATTTTTCTCTCCGCTTGAAAAGGCGGCGCACATTTACAACAAAAACAAACATACAAACAAAAACAAGAGAAATGAATTCTCATTTCTTTCGCCTGCTCCATAGCGGCGAGCACGAAACCCATTGCCCCGAAACTCTTTTTCGGGGTATTTTGTTGCTCGTATCGAAGCCTTGATGGAAAGCCATTTATGCTATAGAATGGCTTTATTATGGATGCATTCGAGATACAAGGAGGAAAGAAGCTTCAAGGAACGATCGAGGTTCGGGGTTCAAAAAACGCTGCTACCCCCATACTTGCGGCAACCCTTCTTACCAGGCAAACCTGCGTCATATCCAATATCCCTCTTATAGAGGATGTATTTCGCATGCTTGAAATAATTGAAAGCTTGGGCGCGACTGTCGCCTGGCAGGGCAAGCGGACGGTTGCGGTGACTGCCCGCGACATCGATCCGTCGAGCATCGACCCTGTGCTTGTGAAAAAGCTCCGATCGTCCCTGCTTTTATTGGGTCCGCTTGCCGCCCGCTTCGATGCTTTTTTTCTTGCGCAACCGGGAGGGTGCACCATCGGAAAGCGTCCGACGGATACGCATGTGGACGCGTTTTTGAAACTGGGTGTTTCCGTAGAGAAGACAGACAAAGGATATGTGGTTGATGCGAGCGCTCGGAAAGCGAACTCTCTCGTTTTGCGTGAAATGTCGGTAACGGGGACTGAAAACGCGATGATGCTGGCTGCGTCATTGCCCGGGAAAACGGTAATAAAGATAGCCGCGGCCGAACCGCATGTGGAGGATTTGGGAAATTTTTTGAGAGGAATGGGAGCGAAAATTCACGGACTCGGGACCCACACGATTGAAATTACCGGCACCAAACGATTGCGGGGAACTTCGCATCGCGTGATCCCCGACGCGAATGAAGCGGCGACTTTTCTCATACTGGGAGCCGCCACGGGAAGCCTTATCACCGTGAAAGATGCCCGAGAAGGGCATCTTGATCTCGTATTGGAGAAGTTGCGGGAATTTGGCGTGGGTTTTTCTCTTACGCGAAATGCCATCACGGTCATACCTGCCAAGCGCCTGCGCGCCGTACGCCAGGTGGACACGCGGGTGTATCCGGGCATTCCCACTGATATCCAAGCTCCGCTTACCGTTCTTGCGACACAGGCGGAGGGAGAGACATTCATCTTCGACACGCTCTACGAGGGACGGTTCAATCATGCCTATGAACTTGAAAAAATGGGCGCCAAAGTGCTGCCTCTCAATCCGCATCAGGTGATGGTGATCGGCCCTACGCCTCTTCGGGGCACGGAGATACGAAGCTTTGACTTACGGGCCGGAGCGGCGCTTATCATCGCGGCGCTTTGCGCGAAGGGAACCACTATTATCGATGAGGCTTATCAAGTGGATCGCGGATATGAGAAAATAGAAGAACGGCTCAGAAAACTTGGTGCTGATATACGGAGGATAACGCGATAGCAAAATAAGAAAATTGTTGCCGGGAGAGGAAGCGGACGTCATCATTGTGAATACCTATGGGTTTTTTCGTCAAAAAAATTGGGATCGATCTCGGGACAGCAAATACGCTTGTGTTTGTTCCCGGTCAGGGAGTGGTTATCAACGAACCTTCCGTCGTCGCGGTTTCTATTCTTGAAAACAAAGTGATCGCCGTCGGGAACGAGGCCAAGGAAATGCTTGGAAGGACGCCGGATACCATCGTGGCTTCGCAGCCGCTCCGCGACGGGGCTATCGCCGACTATCGGATCACCGAAGCGATGCTTCGGTATTTTATACAAAAGGTGAGCGGGAAATTCCGATTTTTTCGTCCGGAAATCGTGCTCTCCATACCGGCCGGCGTGACATCGACCGAACGGCGCGCGGTCATCGATGCGGCTCTCAAGGCTGGCGCGCGCGCGGCGTATGTCGTGAAGGAGCCGATACTTGCGGCTATCGGGGCGGGTATTCCTATCCATACCGCACAGGGGAATATGATTATCAATATAGGCGGGGGAACATCCGAGATAGCCGTTATTTCTCTCGGTGGCGTTGTGGCTTCGGCCTCGGCTCGGGTCGGGGGCAACAGGATAGATCTTGCCATATCGGATTATATCAAACGAAAATATAGTCTTGCCATCGGCGAGCGTACGGCGGAGGATGTAAAAATCGGCATCGGAGCGGCGATCGCGCAGGTGAAGGAAGACCATATGGAAATCCGGGGGAGAGATCTTATGGGAGGATTGCCGAAAACGGTCCTCATCGCCTCGAATGAGGTGACCGAGGCGATACAAGATGAGCTCCGTGAAATCATAAATGTAGTAAAGCAGGTCCTTCAGGAAACTCCCCCTGAGCTCGCCGCGGACATCATGGATAAAGGAATGGTGCTTTCGGGAGGAACGGCGCAGCTTCGGTTCCTGGATCAGCTCATCGGGAAGACTATCGGCGTGCCTTGCTATGTGGCCGATGACCCGGCGTTCTGCGTCGTTCGGGGGGCGGGGATCGTGCTTGAGAACCTTGATGCGTACAAAAGAAGCATCATGATGGGGAAATGACAGGGGAAAGCGGCCAGCGTGGTGAAACATAAGCTCCCGAAGTATTGAAACTCGCTATGCATATCGGTATTGACGGCTCACGCGCTTTTTTGAAGAGAAGGACCGGCATCGAGGAGTACGCTTATCAGGTTATCGCCTCGCTCCGATCGGAGCTTCGGAGCGAGGAAGTCACCTTGTATATCCGAGGAGATCAATCGGTCTCGTTCGAGGTTCCGAAAAACTGGCGGATAAAAAAACTTCGCGCCCTGCGGTTTTGGACGCAAGTAAGGCTGTCTCTCGAGATGCTCCTTTCCCCGCCGGATGTCTTGTTCGTTCCTGCGCATATCGTTCCTTTGATACATCCGAAACGGACTGTCGTCACGATCCATGGGCTTGAGTATGAGATATTCAAAGACAGCTATTCTTTTTTGGCGCGGTTATACATGCGATATTCGATCAGATTCTCCTGCAAGGCGGCAAGCCGGATAGTCGCGGTATCGGAAAGCACCAAGCGAGACTTGATGCGGCTCTATGGCATTCGGGGGAACAAGATAGAGGTGATTTACGAAGGAATATCCGCGTCTCTCATCGATCAGCCTCTGCCAGTCACACCTCACTCCGCGTTTTTGGGAGAGGGGACCCGAGAGGCAAAGAAGCCGTATCTTCTTTTCATAGGAAGGCTTGAGGAGCGGAAGAATATCGTGCGCATCATCAAAATGTTTGAGATTCTCAAGCGGGAACACGGGATTCCTCATACTCTCAAGCTTGCGGGGAAGCCGGGATTCGGCTATGGGAAAATACAGGAGGCCTTGCGGGGAGGAGGACGCGAGATCGAGGAATTAGGGTATGTACACGAGGAGGAAAAAGGAGATCTCATGAAAAATGCCGATATTTTTCTTTTCCCGACGCTCTATGAAGGATTCGGGCTTCCTGTGCTTGAGGCGCAAGCGCTCGGCGTGCCGGTCATAACCTCTCTTACGAGCTCGCTGCCTGAAATTGCGGGAGGGGGAGCCTTATTCGTTGATCCGCTCCGTCCCACTGATATGGCGGAGAAGACCTGGCGATTGATTTCGGAAAAAGTTCTCAGGGATGATATAATAGCGAAAGGACATGAAAATGCGCGCAGATTCAGCTGGGAGCGATGCGCCGAGTCGCTTTCAAGGGTGTTGGGGAAATGAGATAAGCAGTATGTAGTAAATGCTTGCGTATGGAAGGATATCCTGATGCGAAAAAAGTCGCATTCGTTCATGACTTTCTCGTATCTTATGGCGGAGCGGAGCGGGTGCTCGAGAGCTTGCTGCTTTTGTATCCGGAGGCGCCCGTGTATACATTGCTCTATGACAAGGAAGCAATGGGCGAGCGATTTTCGGGAAGGGATATCCGCGTCTCATTCCTTGGAAAGTTTCCAAAAATTTTGCGGAGGCGTTATCGGTGGCTCCTTCCATTTTTCCCCGTCGCGATAGAGACTTTTGACCTTCGGGATTTTGATCTCGTCATATCTTCATCCGGGGCATGGGGAAAGGGAATCGTTACGAGGCTTCATACCATCCACATCGCCTATCTTCATTCGCCAATGCGATTTTTGTGGGATGCGAACGAGCGGTACCTCGACATGGTCCGGGTAGGGTTCGGAAAAAGGTTCTTTGTGCGCCTGTTTCTTTCCTTTCTTCGCGTGTGGGACAAGGAGGCTGCCGATCGCCCCGATGTCTTGGTCGCCAATTCACAGCATACGCGAAGCCGGATACAAAAATACTATCGGCGGGAGTCCAGCGTCATATATCCGCCGGTGCATATCCCCGACATTCCCCCGAACGGCTCCCTTCTCCAGGGGAAAGAGTCGGTAGACTTTTTCCTTATCGTGGCAAGACTCTCCGAGAGCAAGGGGCTTTCAGTCGCCATCGAAGCCTTTAACAAGCTCGGCCTTCCGCTTTGGATAGTAGGGGAAGGGAAGGACCACGCGCGGCTTGAAAGGATGGCGGGAGAAAACATTTCCTTTCTTGGCCACGTGAGCGATGCTGAGCTGCACGCGCTTTACACAAAGGCTCAAGCGCTTATCATGCCTTCCGAGGAAGATTTCGGCATGGTGGCGGCCGAGTCGCTTGCTGCTTCCACGCCGGTTATCGCGCTTGGCCGAGGGGGTGCCTTGGAGATAGTGGAACCCGGGGTCACCGGAGAGTTCTTTTTTGCTGAAACCTCCGAGGTGTTGGCGGATGCCATTCGACGATTTCTCGACCGTGGCCGGGGGCGGTATACTTCCGGGCACGAAATCGTCAAGAGCAGGTTTTCAAAAACAGCTTTTCTCTCCGAGTGGCGAAGTCTTATCGATGAAACCATGAAAAAACACGGACAGAAACAATCTTCGTAGGGAAAGGAAGTTTTCTTCCCCGATTTTTCCCAGTAATGTCACCCCTATGATGAATATTATCGGTCACGCGCATACGAGAGCTCTACTGAAAAATATTTCGAGTGCCGCAGAGTTGCCTCATCATGCCTTTTTATTGTCCGGCCCGGAGGGGATAGGAAAGGCGCTGGTCGGAAAGGAGTTCGCGTCGCTGCTCCTCGGATATGGCGGCATGGATCCTTCCTTGCGACAGGACTTCCTGTGTATCGGGAGAGAAGAGAAAAAATCCGGAAAGCACGGAAACATTTCTGTCGAGGCTATCCGGGAAGCGGGGATCTTTCTTTCGCGATATCCGACTGAATCGAAGCGGAGAGCAGTGCTTATCGAGGATGCGGAGGAGCTCTCGGAGTCGGCTCAGAACGCATTGTTGAAGTTTCTCGAAGAGCCGAACGCCACTTCGGTCATCATACTTACCGCTTCCCGATATGGGGCCTTGCGTGATACCGTGCGCTCCCGCATGTTTCATCTCGTACTTTCTCCTGTTTCTGAATCAGTGTTGCGACAGGGACTGCTCGATCTGTTTCCAAGAACCCAAGTCGATTCTCTGGAGCCGTTCTTTCTCTCTCTCGGATGTCCCGGCCTTGCCGTAGAGGCGCTTTCGAACGCGGGTGAGTTTTCCAAGAGACGGGAGGCGCTTCGCTCGCTGTTCCGATTGTCCGCGCTTTCCCTTGCCGAGCGAATGGCGCTTTCCGAGAGGCTCTCCGAGTCCGTGAGCGACACGATTCGATTGTTCGAATGGTGGATCCTCGGACTGCGCTCGTTGCGGCGGCATGAAAAAGATAGGAAGACGATAGCCGCATTGTTCGGATTCTTCGAGACTCTGGACGCTGGGACGAGACAGTTGCGGACTACAAACGCCAATCCCAGATTGGTCATCGATAAGATTTTTCTCTCACTCTGATGTCTTTTTTTTCTCGCTCACCCTATGAAAGAAGGCGGCTTCCGAAAAAGCAGTTTTTTTCAGGGGCGAAAAAAAAGCGGGTATTTTCTGGGAATTCGGCAGCCGAGCCTTTTCCAGTAGGAATCGCATTGCTGTGGATGCTTGCTCTCGGGGTAGCTTTCTATACGCTGCTCTTTTCTTCTCTCCACACCATCGATACTTTTCGCGTGAGCGGAAATTCCGATATTCTAACTTCCAAAATCGAGGAGGTGGGGCGAGACTTTCTGAAGCAAAAGGTCTGGTATGTTTTCTCCGAGAGCAATTACTTTGTTTTCTCCGAGGAGCGTTTTGAGGACTATCTTCTCGAAAGGCTTCCCAAGCTTTCGTCGGTGACGGCGGAGAAAGAATTCTCTCACACGCTGCGTGTAAATGTGTCGGAGCGAGAACGGATATTGCTCTGGTGCGTTTCCGAGAGCTGTCTGTTTCTTGACGAAAAGGGGTGCACCAAAAACGCGCGATTCGCGGAAGATCCTTTGAATTATCCGTTTTTGCTTCGCATCGCGGACATGAGCAATGCGCAAACTTCCGAAGGAGATTGCCCTTTGGCATCGGATATTCCTTCGTTCGTGCTGAGGCTCACTGCGTTGTTTGAAAAGGACATGGACATTCGTCTTAGCGAGGCGCCGGTGCTGACTCCCACCCGTATTTCACGGGATATACGATTTACGACCGAAGAAGGGTGGGAGATTCGAACGAGCGCGAATATCGCGCCGGAAAAAATAGTAGCCACATTAAAGATATTTTTATCGCAAGAGCTTTCGCCGGAAGAACGGGCAAAGCTTCGATATATCGATCTTCGTACGGAAAACAGGGTTTTTTATTCCTTGCTTCCTGTTCCCGAGGATGTCATGAGTGATGATCTTCAGGAAAAAGAGGGAGAAAAAGACGCGTCGTCTTCCGAGAAGCCGAGAGAATGAGCCTGGTGTTGGAGGATGGAGCCGGTGATGGGTCCGGTAGGCACGCCGTTATTCGATGGTTTCTTCCGTCGATACATTTTTTTCCGGAACATAGAAGATGAAGATGGAGTCGCCGGCGCGGGCGACCGGCTCATAGTGAGATAGCCATGCGTATGTGGCTCTTCCTTCGGGATTTTTCTTATAGAGGCTTTGTTGATAGAAAAATGAGGATATGGCGTACCATCCCGCCTCGGGCGCGCGCGAATCATACCAGCCCATGTACTTGTCGCCGAGATAATAGGATGGTTCCGCTCCACCGAAATAATCGACCCGGATCTTGTCGATAGGAGGGTATATCGCGATTTTTTGGAGAGTGCCGCAGCCTCGACCGTTGTTCGCGGCTATCCAGTCGCCCTCGACACAGGCGTTGTACTGTTCGATCCAATTCTTGAGCCGTTTCATGTCTTGGCCCCAGTCGTAATTCGAGTCGGTAGCTATCTTGTAGCCGTTTTCCGATCCTCCGGCAATCTCATTCCAGTAGGAAAGATAAGACGGATACGCGAGCAATGGGATCGCTATCATCCATAGGGCAAGCAAGCCGAGCATGATGCGGGAGAGCCGCTCGCCATGAAAATTCTGCCTGCGGATGAAGTCGAAGGTGGTTTTCGCCATCAGGATGAAAAGAAAGGGGAGGATGGGAAACAGATGCCGGAACCCGATGTTGAGATTTCCGGTAATGCTGATGTAGGAGTAAAACAGGATGAAGAACGCCATGAGATATTGGGTAACTCTGTGTTGGAACGATTGCGCGAAAACCTTGCGAAAAGATTTCTGCGATCGGTACTCGCGCTTGATATGCTTCACGATACGAACCAGGGTATATCCGGTCGTAGCTATAAGTATGAGGAGCAAAGGGATGCTTTCTTTGAGGAGGAAGACGATGGGAAAGTACCAAGGGGTCGCTTGGCTTCCGACCGTACCGAGGAAATAGTAGTCATTCCCGCCCCCGACCCGCTCGAAGACCATGCCGACTCCCAAAAGATAGGTAGAGATCGGCTTGAGGAAGGCTGTCTCGCTCGTGCGCGATACCAACTCATGAGCGAACCGGGCATACGGATTGGGCTGGCCGAGCTTGATATCGGCTACGGCGACGATCTTTTCGCCCGGCATATGTATGGTATTCGGATAGTAGACGATCCAAATAAGCGCAAAAGCGACGAGGACGACTCCCGCGTAACCGGAAAGGTAGCGGGCGATGGAGGTGAGCTTGAACCCGAAAGCGGAATATCGACTGTCATGCCTTCCTCGCGCGATCGTCAGCGCATAGAGAAGCGTGAACAGGCCGAAAATCGGAAAAAGGAGTACTGCCGAGAACTTGGTAAGCTCGGCTATCCCGAGAAATGCTCCGGCGAGGAGGATGTTCCAAGCATTCGGCTTTTTGAGGAATCGTATGAAGAAGTAGAAGGAGAAGAAAAGGGTCGCCGCGATTCCGATGTCCGTCGTGACATAGTGACTGTGCGCGATGATATTCGGATCCGATACATACAAGAGAAGCGCGAAGAGTCCGGCTACGGTTCCCGCCATCTCCTTGGTCCATCGGTAAAGAAACCATCCGAGGAGGAGCGCTACGAGGATGATAGGAAGCCGTGACCAGAACAGGATGCTGTCGGCATCATTGCCGCTTTCATAGAGAAATGCCGTGCCAAGCGACCACTGCCCATGGATGCCGCTCGTTATCCAATCCTTATGCTCATAAGGAAACCGCACATCAAGCAAAAGAAGCGGCAGGCCGACGAGGTCTTTCAAGAGGGGCGGATGCTCCGGGTTGAGCCGCATGTCGCCGCGATCCACATAGGTATAGGCCGAAGGGATATGGGCCCGCTCGTCATAGGTAGCGGATTCTTCCGAGGAAAGAAGCAGAGAAAGGAGAAAGAAGCTTCCGAGCATCATGCCCACCAAGAGTTTCGCGTGTTTTTTGAGATTCTCCATATATGTTTTTAAAGGGTGTTATTCCGGGATATAAATAGCGGTAAAACTCGTGCCATACCCGGGGCGGATGTCGATCGTGAGGGGATAGGCTTCGGGTATCCGGCTTTGGAAATCCTTGAGGACCTGCTCGTCGTATTGCATGGGTATGATGACGGCCGGTCGCCTTATCTCCATGTCGGGGGTGAGGAAGGCGAAGTTCTCGAGCTTCCCATGCACAAGAAAGGCGAGCGGCTGCGCGCCAAGCGGGATGACGCCTTCGCGCCCTTGCCAGTCCGGAAGTACATATTTGTGGATATTCGGAGGAAGGGTGAGGAGGTACCGGGCCATGTTCGTCGTACGGGCCTCGAAGGAGGCGTGTTGCTCGGGTCTTTCCGCGAATAAGACGAAATATTTGGTGATATTCCAAAGAGCGGACCCTCCGAGAACAAGAAGCAGGAATGCTCCGAAAACAAGCTTTTCCCCGCCTTTCGCGCGACGGAATCGGCGCAAGAGGAACAAGAGGGGGATCGTCGCGAAAAGAAAAACAAAGGGCTGGGTGCCGATAGATCGGAGTGCGTGAGGGAGGCCTTCGTTGGTAAGGAACTCGGGCGCGAGCATGACGAAGAATCCCAAAAAAAGAAGCGCGTGAACCGGAAGTTCGACATCGTGGCGCTTGGTCCGGAGCCGTGATCCCAATAATCGGATAAGCATTCCGAGCGAGAAGATGAATCCCGCGAGGAAGAAGGTGCCTACGAGCGGGTCGAGTACGGGATAGGGCGGATAGTTGTGACGCCAGTTCTGATCCCCGACGAAGTTGTATTTTATGAGCGACAGACCGATCGTTTCAGCGAGCGTCTTCGGGAGATTCCCACCGTTCACTTCGGGAGAAAAAATGGAAATGGATGCGGAGCGCGATGAAAGGATATCGGGATGGGTGACAAAGAGGAAAATCATGGGCGAGGCCGCGAGTCCGGCAGAAAGGATAAAGACGAGGGCTTGTTTCCAGAATCTCCGCCAAAAGTGCTCGTAAGAAAGGACGAGAAAGGGAAGAAGGAGGATGAATATGAAGGGCGCGAGGCGAAAAGCGATGTAGGTGTGAAGCCCGAGCCCGACGAATACCCCGGAGAGGATGAACGGCAGGAATGTGCCTTTGCGCAGCCCGCGAAAAAAGAAGTAGAAAGCGAACGACAGAAGGAATGGGACCATGATTGCCCGAAATCCGATACGGGAAAAATTGATGGCCCAAAAAGAAGTGGCTAGGATAAAAGCGCTCAAAAGGGCGGCCGATCGGCTTCGAAACAGTTCCCACGAAAGGAGTCCCACGCCGAGCACGGCAAGCGAGCCGAATATGCCGCTCCAGAGTTTGAGCGCGGGGATGTTGATTCCGAACATTTGGAGGGAAAACGCCTGGAGATTGATGAAGAGCCCCTCGCGGCCGAAGTTGTTTGGATAAAAAAGTTTGTAGTGGCCGCTTTCGTTCGCTTCAATGGCATCGATGCCGTTCATGGCCTCATCGGGGTAGAGACCGGCCGGGATGCTGTCGATGCGATAGCTTCTGATCGCGAAGGCCAAAAGAGTGATCAGGAGAAGAAGGGACCAGAAAAAAATCCGGGAGTGGAGAAGTCTTGCCATAACACTTTTTTGTTTTTAGAGAGTATGATAAAATTATACCATAGAATAGAAGAGAGAAGAGAGAAAAATATCATGATGATTTCTGATTCCGACAATGCATATGAAGTCGAACCTCGCCCTTGAAGTTCCGCCGCACGCCGTCACGCCGGAGGGGGTGGTTGAGAAGCTTCAGATGAATTTTGACATCTTAAGGCTTGAGTGGCAGCATCGAATCGAGAATGCGGAGTACGATGAACTGCTGAAACTCAAAAAAGAGTACCTCGTACCGCGCGAACGATCCGAGAAACGCTCTGGCAAGAAAAAATCTTCGTCATGGCAAGGAAAGTTCGTGAGTGAGGCATCTTTGCTGAGGATGAGCGAGCTCTCTACCGAGGAAAAGGCGGTGCTGGAAGAGTTCAGCGAGGAAATCTCGATCCGAAAGTCTATCAGCGCAGTAAATGACCAGTTAGGGGAAGCATTATTCAAAAAAATGACCGAACTTCGCACAACTGAAGCCAAGGGAGGAGAGAAGACACTAGTCCCATCTCCCGAAAACCCTGAGTCGGATTCGGCGCGAGAGCCTGAAATCGCGCCTGCGACGGAAACTCATGCGGAGGGCCTTTCTTCCCCTGATCATGTTCATGATGGGGGAGCATTCCGAGCGGATACGGAAAAAAAGCTTCGTTTTTTGGACGCGAAAATTGAGGCCGCTATCCTCAATAGGTACAATTCCGAAATCGGCGCGAAAAAATTGAATAAGTTGAAAGAGCGTGTGGAGAGTGAGCTGGATGAGCTGATGAAAAATCCCGATTCCGAAATATCAGCTGAAGAGGCAGTCCTCCTTGATAAAAAAGTTCGAGTGTTACTGGAAAAGGTGGCGTCCGAGGAAAAAAAAAGGAAGAATGCGAAGCGAGAGACGAAAGAAGGGGCGGGAGTCGCAGCCTCTCCTTTGGTGAAGAAAATCGACATCTCCGAAACATCGGCACCTGCCTCCCTCCCGGAGGAGGTATCCCGAGAACCGCGGATATCGGAAAACCCTGATTCGGATTCAGGACGAAATTCCGAAGGCGAGCATCGAGAAGAACTGCAGGAGTCGCCTCTTCCGATGGCGGAAAGGGAAGAAAGGACGATGCGGTTAAGGGAGGATCCGCAGTCTTTGGAGCCGAATCAGGAACAAGGGGAAGTACAAAGAGAAGAGCAAACAGGGGAGCGGGTCACAGAACAAGCTGGGCAAGCAGAAGCCGAAGAAGCGCCGCAAAAAAAATCTTCGGAGGATGAAACAGGCGACGAAACACATAAGGGGCTTTTGGACCCTATTTTGCCTATTGGAAAAAAGACAAAAGGCGCCTCCGATAAAAAACCATCGGCTCCTAAAAACTCAGTTCCTAAAAAGTCATTGAAGAGCGCGCCCGTGGCTCCGACACCGGTTGTAAAGGAAAGAGAAGAAGCGACCAGTGGCGAGGAGTCTCCTCTGGTTTCCCAAAAGGATGCTCGGGAAACCGGGGAAGACCTCGGCGCGAAGATGATGGATGTTTCTGATATAAGAAATCCTTACGATTTGGGAAAGAAGGAATTAGCAGCTCTCGAAAAGGATATGAAAGCCACGGCCGAAGCTGCGGCACAAGAAACCCCGTATATCATCGGAAGCAGGCGACATGCGCAAGGGAAAAAAGTATCTTTTGCCCAGGATACTGATCGTGCTTTGGGCCAAGAAACCGTTGGTGGAGAGGCTGTGCAGAAATTATCAAGTGTCGATCTTCCTCAAAAAGCGACGAAGAAGACACTGGCTGAAATGCCAGTGACTCCGCTTACCGATGAAGGAGGAGAATCTGAGGCGCCCGGATCACTTGAACATAAGGGGATGAGTGCTGGCGAAAATGCGGAGACTGAGGATATGCCGGCGGTTATGCATCGCCGTGGCGACCCATCGTGGCGGCCCCTTCATTCTGAGGAAGGAAAAAAAGAAGAACTGAGACAGGCTTTGGAACAAAAAAAAGCGGAACTCAAGCAAGCCTTGCGGGGAGTCCTTGCGGAAATAGGAGAGAGCGCCGAGATTTTGGCTCAATATGAAGATGATGTTTTGGAAGCGAAAAAGCACTGGGAAGAAGCTGCCGCTACCAGGGAATATCAGGAGAACAATTTCGGTGGTCGGCTTATCGGATTGTTTACGAGTGAGGCATCCAAAAAAAAGACCTTGGAGAACCTTCGCAAGGAAGAGGAGGATGACAGGAAACACTATGAGAATATGGAAGCTCGTGCCGGCCAATTGCGAAGATCGTTCGATCTCCTAAAGGGTCGTCGGGACGAAATCGAGCGTGATCTTGAAGAAATTGCGATTAAGGAATCCCGGCCGCACAATCTGGAATCGCAAGCAGGCAGCGCCTTGGGGCAGAAAGAGGGCAGCAAGAAATCAGAAGAAAATGAAACGATAGCCGCGGGTGTTCGAGAGAAATTTGCCACGATGCGGCTCTCCGCAGAGTACCTACAGAGCATCGAAGGATTTGCCGATCTTTCGGAAGGGCAACAGCTTCTCGTATTTGAGAACCTCCAGCAATTGACCGTCGGGAGGATACAAGAGGAAGCCGAAAGGAAAACTGATCAAGAGCGGCAGGAGTCTGGGTTGTGGGGCCGCCTATGGAAATCCGTTTCTAAACGATACCAGATCGCGAAAGCGGAAAAACAAACTGCCGCGATGATGATGCGGGGAGGAAAATCCGTGCATGGCGAAGTCTTGACCCAACTCGTTCGTGGCATGCGGGAGAAAGGCCCTGAAGTGGAGCTCGGGAAGGATGGAAAAACGCTCGAGATCCAATTCGCGTCAGGGCTGGATGCTTCCTTGCCTGAGCCACAGGTGGCGAAGCAATTCAACAGCGTCGCCAATGCCTTCGCCCGGATTCCCTACGAGTGGTCTCTTGGGACCGCCGCTCCGCATGAGCGGAAACAATATGAAAGCGCGAAAGCGAAGTATGATATTTCACGAAAAAGGCTTTTTGATGCTTTGCAGGAGCGGTCTTCGGGGAAGGTCGATTCGCTGTTCTCGATGAATGATATCGACCGGCAGGTGCAGATGATGCAGTTTGTTCAGAATAATCCGGAGCTCGAAAAACAGTTGGAGCACTTCAAGGATGAGGATGCGTGGAAAAGCATCCTCCTGTCCGTCGCGACGGAGCGGGGGCTGTACGCGGGTGCCGGCTATCTCGGGAAGACGCTTCTTGTCGGGGGCTTGGGATGGGCGGTTGCGCCGGTCGTCTCTTCTGTCATGGGCGGATTTTTGGCAGAAAAACGCGCCCAAGAAGAACTTCGTAAGCGGGAGAAAGAAGCTCGGAAAGGAATAAAAGATGAGAGTCGGGAAGCGAAAAATTTCAATTCGGCCGAAAGCCTGTCTCAGAAACTTGAACTCCTCATAAAGAGGGTCGAGGAAGGGGACGAATCTGCTCAAGAAAAAGCGGCCCATTCACTCAAAACCCGTATCGAGTATACGAGAACAAAAATAGAGAAGGGACTCGTCGATTTCGGTGGTTCACACAAGGAGCGATTATGGCATCAGTATGACCTGCTTCAGCGCGTTTCCCGCGCGGAAGCGGTCGTCGCGTTCTATGCTTCAGAGAAGAATACGGGCTTGGAGAAGCGAGATGAAAAAGTAAAAGAGCGTCTTGAAAGGCTCCTTGGAGCTCTTGAGGAAGACATAAGCGCGAAAGAAAAGAGCTATGTTCGGAAACAGGTTCTGAAAGGAGCCGCTATCGCCGCGGGGTTCGCGTTGTGCGGGGCAGCTTTAAGGGCGGCGTCGGAACTTGCCGCCGAGCGCCTCGCGATTTCCCCAGGAGAAGTCGAACCGAAAGATCTGATGTATGAAATTTCCCCCATACTGTATACCACCGATGAGGGGGCATCTCTTCCCCCGAGCTCTTCTGTCACTGCTGAAATATCGAGCGATTGGGACAAGGTTTCTCCCCAGGATGTCTTGGAAGTCCCGCCTCCTGAACCAGCCGAAGGCGGTCTTCCAGAAGAAGCTCCTACGGAAGTATCTCGATCATGGGATGAGGCGGCATCGGAGGCGACGCTTTCCACCACTGATCCGCGCCCCGAGGTGGCATTCGGACAAGGACTTTCCGCCAATGCGATCGGAGTGGAAGACTCCTCTCTGGACAAAGAAGCGGAAGGCTTGGCGGATGAGCAGGGACTCGAAAGGCTTGTAGAAAAGCTCTCCGATGAACCGGAACAGGAGCTGGCTGCGGATAATTCTTCTCTCGTATCCGCAGAGAGTATAGTGGCAGAAAAAGCAGATATTTCTCAAGAATCTATTTCTCAACCCGCAACAAAACCTACCCTTTCTCCCCTTCCTGCCGAGGAGCTTTCCCCTCTGAGCGCTTTCCCTGAAGACGCGGAGCAGCTTGGCGAATCGGTACCCGCGGAAGAAGCAAGCGAGAACAGGGTCGCCGACCTTGAAAAGGAAACAGTGGCCCCGGAACTGGGAGATACCAAGGCCTTCGTCCGTGAGCATCCGGAAATGCTTGAGCCTCTCAAAAAAGAGATCGGGAGCTATCGCCTCGCTATTTTTCAGACTCCCGAAACGAAAGGCGCGCCCGAATATGATTATGCCCGTTCCAATCTCGGGAAAGTTGAGATGGGGAAAGCCCTTGAGAGCTACGAGTATGGAGAGCCGTCCGAGCTCCATGAAAGCCAGTTGCGAAATCTTTCGGAGTTTCGTGAGGCGACTCAAAAGGCATTCATGGCGAAGCTCGGAGAGCGTGAGGGGAAAGGCATGTCGATGGTCGCTGCAGGCGAAACGGTCAATGAGTATACTCGGAGAATGGCGACGATCGCGCTTCAGCTTAAGGTGAAGATAAAAGGTTTTTAATGTAACAGTACTCTTATGCCAGAAGAACTGCCTGTGGCCGCAAGCGAGGAGAAAGGCGAAAGCTCCGTGGAAATCCGTAGCGGCGAACAAATAAAAAAAGAGTCGCCATTTTCCGGTTTTGAGAAGTCGCCGGAAACAGCCAAGGAATCGGCCAAAGAAAAATATAACGCCATATTGTCCCAGGTGAAACCAGCTCTTTCGGGAGGAACGGTTTCTTCTGAGGGAGCCGCGAACGACGCGAAAAATGTATATGCCGAAACGGATGCCGGGGCACGGGTGACGCAGCTTCTTTCCCTGGCGGAAACCAAAGGAGTGGAACATGCGGTGAAGGTGGCCGTGCACCTCAATGATTTCTATGTGCTCGATCGCATGCACGATGAGCTCGCGGAAAAATTCTATGATGCGTTGAAAGCGAGGGGGCTGCTTCACGATGAATAGGTCGAAAATTTTTTTCCTTACTAAAAAAATATAAAACATATATGGGTGAATCGGGCGTCTTCGATCTCAACAGCATTCTTATTCCCGTCTCGATCTTCTTCGGATTTTTAGCGATTCTGAGCGGTGCTTTGGTGCTCATCCGTGGATTTTTCCGCTTTCGATCCCAGGTAAATCACTCCATCGCCATGGATATCGAACTTATCCGAGTGGCGAAACCGATGAATCGGGAACAGGCGTCTACCACAGCGTGGAAGGAGGAGGTATTGGTGATGGAGAAACTCCTTGGCGCGGTCGCGTCTTTCAAGCGGACCATGAGTCCGATCAGCCGGTGGTTTTATGAGGCGCCGACACTGGTTCTTGAGATGGCTCAACCGGCCGGAAGCGAGGAAATATTCTTTTTTCTTTCCATGCCGAAGAAGTTTCGCGACGGGATCGAAAAACAGATTCAAAGCTTCTTTCCGCAGTCGGTTATCGAAAAGATTTCAGATTATACGATTTTTTCTCCAGGGAGCGCATCGGCGATAGCGACCCTGGAGCTCAAGGCAAGCCCTTCTCTTCCCTTGCGGACCTATAATGCCTTCGGAACGGATTCGCTCGATGAATTCGCGACCGCGATGAGCAAGCTCGATTCGGCTACCGAAGGTGCCGCCATTCAGATAGTGCTCGCCCCGACCGATGGGAACGGGTGGCGGAAGCATGCCAAAGAAATTTCTCAGCACATGCAGCAAGGGAAGCGCCTCAAGGATGCGGTCAAGGTCTCTTCGGATGCGCCGAATTTCTTGAAAGAAGTGGCGAAAGGAGTTGGGAAAGAAGCGCTTTCTCACGCGACTGGAGGAGTGACCGATATCAAGAAGGATCCTTTGAAGGCTCAAGGGCAAGAAAAAGTGGTATCGCTTACTCCTGAGGAGCAGGAACTTATAAAATCCATTGAAAATAAGGCATCTAATCCGGCATTTCGAGTGAACATACGGATTCTTACTTCCGCAAAGACGGAGTCGCGCGCGGAAGAGATCTTATCCCAGCTGGAGAACGCCTTTACTCAATTCGAGCATGTGGATGTGAATACGCTTCGCGTCAAAAGGCGAGTGAAAAGCAAGCAGGCGGCATTCGATTATATTTTTCGGAACTTTGATGAGGAAAGCGCAATGCTTCTTTCGGCGGAAGAAGTCGCCAGCATCTTCCATTTCCCTATTTCGGTCACGAGCACGCCGAAGATAAAATGGCTCAAGTCTGGTGCCGCGCCGCCGCCGGTGAATATTCCGAAAGAAGGCATCCTTTTGGGGTATAGCGATTATCGGGGCGTGAAAACCGACATACGAATTACCGATAAGGACAGACGGAGACACATGTATGTCGTGGGTCAGACCGGGACCGGAAAGTCGGTCTTCCTGCAGAACATGGCGAAGCTCGATGCGAAAGAAGGCAAGGGTTTCTGTATCATTGATCCGCACGGCGACTTGGTGGAGGATGTGCTTTCGGCCATTCCCCGCGAGCGCGCCGATGATGTCATCGTTTTCGATCCGTCGGATGTAGGCCGTCCGATCGGCCTTAATATGCTCGAGTATGATGTCAATCGCCCGGAACAGAAGACTTTCGTTATCAATGAGATGATCGGGATTTTCGATCAGCTCTATGACCTGAAGTCGACCGGAGGACCGATGTTCGAGCAGTATATGCGAAACGCCATGCTGCTTATCATGGATGACCCGTCAACGGGATCGACTCTCATGGAAATTTCCAAAGTATTGGCGGACGAGAGCTTCCGCAAACTGAAGCTTTCGAAATGCAAAAATCCGATAGTCCGTGATTTTTGGCTCAAAGAAGCTGAAAAAGCCGGAGGGGAAGCTGCGCTTGCGAACATGGTGCCTTATATCACTTCAAAGCTTACTACTTTCATATCGAATGACATCATGCGGCCTATTATCGCGCAACAGCAATCGGGGCTGAACTTTCGTGAGATCATGGACGAGGGGAAGATACTTCTCGTCAACCTTTCCAAAGGAAAGATCGGCGAAATCAACGCGCGGTTGCTCGGCATGGTCATCGTGGGAAAGCTTCTCATGGCGGGGCTCTCACGGGTCGATACGCCCGAGGAGGATCGCCGAGACTTTTATCTCTATCTGGATGAGTTCCAGAATGTCACCACGAATTCCATCGCCCAGATTCTTTCCGAAGCTCGAAAATATAAGCTGGATATGATCCTCGCGCATCAGTTCATCGGCCAACTTAAGGATGAGGTTTCGAAAGCGGTGTTCGGCAATGTGGGATCGATGATAAGTTTTCGCGTAGGTCCGGAAGATGCCGATTTCTTGGAAAAGCAATTCGCGCCCATATTCACCGCAAACGATCTTATGAATGTGGACAACTTCAATTGCTTCACCAGGTTGTTGGTGAATAACGAACTTACCAAGCCCTTCAATATGAAGACCAACGCGCCGACCGGGGGGAATCAGGAGGTCGCGAATGCCTTCAAGGAATTGTCGCGGCTTCGCTACGGTCGGGATGCCGCTATCGTCAATCGAGAGATTTTGCAACGATCTGAACAGAAGCTGTAACAGAAAGCGAGAAGAGTTTTCCCCGAGAAAAAGCAAAAACCCTGCAGTTGCAGGGTTTTTGCTTATAGAAAGAACTTCATAATGTTCCTGCGCGGTATGCCTCTACTTTCTGAACGCGGCTACTCGAGAAGAATACTGCTCCAGATTTTTCAACTGTCCTTCTGAGAGCGTTTTCGACTTCGCGATAGCTTGTCCTATGAGTTCTTTGGAGAATTCAACGGAAGTACCCACCTTGACACCGCCTTTATTCGCGACTGCCTTGCGGAGATAGTCTTCGATGTATATCTTGTGCTCGGCCGTAAGCGAGGAGTCGGTGTTTTTCTCGAGATAGTGCGCCGTCGCTTTTCTCGCGAGATGAGTCATTCCTTCCCCCTGTGCTGCAGTTTCCGCAAATGCCGTTTCGGTTTCACGACTTGTTTCGGCCGGGGTCACGACGCTTTCTTTCGCGGGCTTGGTATCGGGCTGAGCCGCCACCTCCTCGTTTCCTGTGACAGTGTTCTCTTCCTCAGTCGTATCAACTGAAGACGCCGTGTCTTCCGCCAGAGTGCTTTCGTCTATCGGCATGCTGCGATCGGAGTACGAATAGATGCCGAGCGCGATCGCCAGAACGATGAATACGCTGACGATAACGCGAAGGTTATCTTGGATCCATGTCTTCGTCCTATCAGCCGGTCCTTCCTCAAATTCCATGTCTTCATTTTCCATATGAGTCACCTTCCTTTCTAGCTGTTATGATTTATGGAAAGGAACTGCTTTCGTTGAAGCTTCTCTTTTGATTCATTCCGATAGCTTTCGGAATGATCGACCTCCGTATTCCTATGGTAAAGCTCAAAAAGGCATGCGTCAACTCCTTTACAAGAGTCTCCATTTTCAGTCTCATGCAAAATAAAAACCGGAGGATCCGTCACGGGAAAAATCTTGATGGGATTTTGTTTGGAAAAATTTAATGAAAAGGATGTTATGATCATTCGATAAAAAGAAAATTTTTCACGATCGAGTGTTTTATTTTTTGTAATATGTCGATATGAGATTCGTGAATATTTTTTTATCATCGCATGTATTTTCTCTTGACAATATTTTTTATCGCTTTCATTTTTTAAAAAAATATCATACAATATATTTGCGTGAGAGAGAAAAATTTCTCGATCGTCATATAAACAATGCGTGCTCGTGATACAACGTATCAAGGAGACGTAAAATAAAAACCGCGAAAGCGGAACAATGAAAGGAGGTGAACACTATGGCCGCAAAAAAGAAAGCAGTAAAGAAGCCAGCAAAAAAGGCAGCGAAGAAGGCGGTGAAGAAGGTCACCAAAAAGGCAGTAAAGAAGGCAGTAAAGAAGGTTGCGAAGAAGGCTACCAAGAAGGTTGCGAAGAAGGCGACAAAGAAAGGTAAGAAATAATATTTTCTTCCGACTTGTTGACTCTTCAAATAAATCCGCCAGAGGGCGGATTTATTTTTGTCCCGCTGTAAATGAAAATATTCGATTCCTCCCGGAAAGATCGCGGAGCGTGGCGGAGGTCGCATCGGGAAATGTTTCTCGGCATACCATTTCGAGGGATTCGTGTTGCTCCGGGCTTATTTCGACGATGCAACAGAGCGGTTTTTTTGGAAACGATGCATGGATCTTTTTTATGTGTCGAAACAAAAGGCGATAGTGATCAAGGCCGTCTCTGCCGCTTAGCAGCGCTTCTTTTGGCTCATAAAGGCGTACATCATCGGCGCTTGCCTCGTAGAGCGCTTCCGAAAGGTAGGGGAGATTGGCTGCGAATATGGCGAAGTCCGCCCGGTTGATATGGTCCTCCACAGGGTCGAGCAGGCTGCCTTTGTGAAAGTGGATGAGCGTTTCGACCGAATTTCGTTTGGCATTTCGTTTCGCGACATCGATCGCCGCTTGGGAAATATCTGTGGCATGGAATTCGTAGAGGGAGAGATGCCGGAGGGTACGAGCAAGCGAGATGATGATCGCTCCGCTTCCCGTGCCCACATCAAGGATGATGGATTTTTTTCTTGGCAGGAGCTGCGCGGAGGAGGTCGCGTGTCGGATGACTTCTTCGACGAGGAGTTCCGTTTCCGGTCGAGGAATGAGCGTGCTTCCGGTCACCATAAAGGGAAGGGAGAAGAATTCTTTTTCTCCGCGGATGTAGGCTATCGGCTCGTGCTTTTTCCGGCGCTCGAAGAGTGAGCGCGCTTTCCTCGAGTGATGAGCGCCTATCTCATATTCGGGATGCGCCAAGAGAAATTCTTTTGACTTCAGGGTCGCGTGTGAGAGAAGCAGAAAAAAATCTTCTATCGCGATTTTCCCCTGATACGAGATTCGGATCTGGTCGACAGTTTCTCTGGGCATGTCATTTTCTTGATTCTTGCTCAAGCTTGCGACGCATGTCTTCCTCTTCAAGCGCCTCGACGATATCTTTGAGGCCGCCATTTAAGATGCTTGGTATATTGCTCCATGACTCCTTGATGCGATGGTCGGTGACACGGTCTTGGGGGAAGTTATAGGTGCGGATTTTCTCCGAACGGTCTCCTGTTCCGATCTGGCTGCGCCTCGCGTCGCCGAGTTCTTTTGCCTGGCGCTCTTCCTCCGCCTGAAGGATGCGTGATCGGAGCACTTTCATCGCCTTTTCCTTGTTTTTGATCTGAGATTTTTCATCCTGGCACGAAACCACCGTGTTCGTGGGGAGGTGGGTGATGCGGACGGCGCTATAGGTCGTGTTGACGGACTGTCCTCCGGGACCCGAAGAACAGAATGTGTCGATACGAAGATCGCTCGCGTTGATTTCAAGGTCGACCTCTTCCGCTATCGGGAGAACCGCGACGGTGGCGGTCGAGGTATGTACCCTGCCGGCTTTTTCCGTTTCCGGTATCCGCTGTACGCGATGGACGCCGGACTCATACTTGAGTTTCTGATATACGGATGAGGAGGATCGGTTCTTGTTGACCTCGAACACGACTTCTTTGAACCCTCCTACCTCGGTCTGATTCGAATGAAGCACCCCGATATTCCATTGCATGATTTCGGCATAACGGGAGTACATCCGGAAAAGGCTCGCGGCGAAAAGGCTTGACTCGTCTCCGCCCGCCCCCGCCCGAATTTCCATGATAATATCCTTTCCATCGCTTGGGTCGCGCGGCAAAAGAAGCGTGCGCAATTCTTTTTCGAGGGCCGCACGCTTTTTCGAAAGGGCTATGTTGTCTTCCATGGCGAGTTGCTCGAGCTCCTCGTCCCTGGATTCTTTGATGATTTCAGCGTTTTCCTGCATGGCGGCTTCGACCTCAGTAAATTCGTGCGCCCGCGCGAGTATATCCGCGAGTTCGGATTTTCGGCGCCCTAAATCGGCGAACCGTTTCGGATCGCGGGAAATTCCCGGCTGCGACAGGGTCTCATCGAGAGCCGCCGCTTCTTTGAGGATATTTTGTATGAGTTCGTTCATGATGTTCTTATGATACTACGAAAAGGCCGCTTATGAAACAAAAAGCGCTTGCCAAAATCTCGTGGCAAGCGCTGATTGTAACGGAGCGAAGCTATTTTTCCGTTTCTCCGGATTCTTTCTTTGCCGCTTTCTTGGCGATCTTCTCTTCCTTCGGAGTATTCTTTTTTACTGCCTCTTTTTTCACTTGAGATTTTTCCGCAAGTTTTTTGAAGCGATCCACGCGTCCCGTGGTATCCACATACTTCTTCTTTCCCGTGTAGAAAGGGTGGCATTTCGCGCAGATTTCTATCTCCAGGCTTTTCGTTGTAGAACCTGTTTCATAGACCGCCCCACAGGCGCACTGGATGGTCGCGGCTTCGTGATAAGTCGGGTGAATTCCTTGTTGCATAGCTATGATATTAAATGTGGCTTGAAAAGAGAGGGGAAAGCCGCTTCTAAACGAGTGGAGAAATCCTATCACGAGTTCGTGAAATTGACAAGCCCCGAGAACTCCTCTATGCTGAGGGGTGCCTTTCGGTTAAGAAAGGCCCGCGGAAATCATTCATGCTTTTCGATATCCAGCCCATTTCCTGTTCCATTACTTCTTTGGAATCAAGGGCGTGGACGAGAGGCAGGTGGTAGTGCTCGGAGAAGATATCTCTTCCTGAGCACTTCCGGGAGATATATTCTCTTCGGAGTAAACAATTAAGGAAAATGTATGGCAAGTATGGAAGAAAAAGTCGAAGAAGCTGGCTCTGCCGCTGAAAAAAAGTCGGTATCTCCGATGAAAGCGCTTTCTTTTGTAGGATTTGATTTTTCAAAATTCGACAATAGTCTCGAATCGATGCTCAAAAGCGGAGTGCATTTCGGACACTTGAAGTCGCGTCTGCATCCACGCATGACCGACTTCGTGTTTATGACACGGCAGAATATCAATATTATCAATCTGGAGAAGACGGATGAGTACCTGACGCGGGCGAGCGCGTTTCTCGCTTCCGTTGCGAAAACCGGGAAGCCCATACTTTTCGTGGGAATGAAGAAGCATACCCATGTTTTCGTGAAGACTTTGGCCGAGCGTCTTGGGGAGCCCTATGTCATTGACCGATGGCTGGGAGGGACATTGACGAATTTTTCCTGCATCCGGAAGCGTACGGCGTACCTTTGCGATACCGAGGAAAAATTCGAGCGAGGCGCGCTCAACATGTATACGAAATTCGAGCGCCAACAGAAACTCGAGGAAGTGGCCCGTCTCAATAAGCGCATGGGCGGCATCAAGAACATGAAAGAGCTCCCGGGTGCGATCGTGATCGCGGATGGGAAAGAGGCGAAAATCGTCATACATGAGGCTCGCGCCGTCGGTATCCCGGTGGTCGCTATTATCGATACCAATGCCGATCCTTCTTCCGTCGAGTATCCGGTCCCGGGAAATGACGACGCTCTTTCCTCCCTTCGCTTTTTGTTGAGCGCACTCGGGAAGTCCGTTGCCGCGGCAAAGGAGTCGGGGGAAAAACAGGGAAAATAAATTATTCAATGAAACTTTATGTCTAGCCTGGAACAGGTAAAGGCACTTCGTGAAAGAACTGGTGCCGGTATTGTGGATGTAAAAAAAGCGCTCGATGAAGCGGGTGGCGACGAGGAAAGAGCGATAAAAATCCTTCGGGAGAAAAGCGGGGCCAAGGCGGTGAAAAAAATCGATCGCGAGGCGAAAGAGGGGTATATTGGAAGCTACCTTCACACAAACGGGAAGGTGGGAGCCATGGTCGTTCTCTCTTGCGAGACGGATTTTGTTGCCCGAAATGAGGATTTCAAGCTCCTGGCTCGCGATATAGCGATGCATGTCGCCGCGATGAATCCCGCCGTTCTCCGTCCGGAAGATGTCGCGGCGGACACGGTAGGAGCTGAACGCGCGATATGGGTGGAGCAGATGAAACAAGAAGGGAAAGAAGAGAGTCTTATCGACAAAATTCTCATCGGGAAGGAAAAGAAATTCCGGGAAGAGGGCGCGTTGCTTACCCAAAGTTTCGTGAAGAACCCAGAAATGACTATCCGGGAGCTGCTCTCGGAAAATGTTCAAAAAATGGGTGAAAATATACAAATCAGCTCGTTCGTTCGGTTTGAAGTTTAGGGAAGCTGGCTAATTCCGGAAAATTTTCCTACGCTCATGTGGTATCTTATTGTCCCGCCTTTCATAGTGATTTTCGGTCTTGGCGCGCTCTTGTGGTATATGGCCAAGCGCATGGAAGATCCGGCCGTACTTGAAAAAATGTCATCATTGAAAGATGTGGTGCATACTGACGCGCAGTCACGATCGCTCAATAGGAAGGCATTTTTTCTCAAGCTTCTCGAAAAGAACGCTTCCCGGTTCAAGACAAACAGTCTTCGCCTACACAATTTTTTTCAGCATTCCCTTGAGCGCCTGAGGGCGCAAAGAAAAAATGTGGATGCGATCAGGAAGACCGTCGAGGAGCGGCGGGTCGAGGAGCGGCGGAAAATGTCGATCGATCCGGGGAAGAAAACCAGATTTTTCTCCCGATTTGGAGCTGTCGCGATACAAAGAGACGACTCCTTGTCCGTACAGGAGAGGCGGGCTGAAGACAGGCGCAAGCAATCGCTCCAAGAGGAGAAGAAAAATCGTTTTCTCTCACGACTCATCGGGATAAAGAAAGATCCTTCTTTGTCGAAAGAAACGGAAAAGGAATTTTCCCGAGAACAGGTCGCGTCTCCCGTATCGACAAGTACGAGCGAGCCTCCTGTGCCGGCAGATATCCCTCCCCATGCTCTTCCAAAACAAAAGTCGCGCGTGGGCAATTCCTTTGCTTTGGCGGGATCCATGGTCAAACGATCTCTGACGAGGCCTGATGTGAGAAGCGGGGGACACCCGCTAAAGCAGGCCGAAGAAGACGCTTTGCTCCAGAGAATTTCTGGAAACCCGAAGGATGCCATAGCGTACGAAGAGCTTGGCGATTATTATTTCACCCAAGGAAGCATGCAGGACGCGAAGGATTGTTATCGGCAGGTGATAAAGCTTCATCCGACGAATCGGGCGGTAAAAATAAAAATAAGGCGGCTTGAGAAATTCTTTGAAAACGGAGCGAAGTGAGGAGAGTCTCTCGGCTTGGCATATTTCTCGATCGGAGAGAATGTGATATTCTCTTAGAGAAGTAAAAGGGCGATCCTCTGTTGTTCGGCACTTCTTTCATGCCAGGATAGCTCAGTGGTAGAGCAGCGGTTTTGTAAACCGTCGGTCGCGAGTTCAAGTCTCGCTCCTGGCTCTTGAAGGCGAAATATTATAGAGTGGCCTGTGAGATCCGGGGATCTGTTTCGGGATTTGTACGAGACAATGGGAGCTCTTTTCGGGTAGGTGGTGGAGTGGTCTATCACATCTGACTGTAAATCAGACGACTTCGGTCTTCGGGGGTTCGAATCCCTCCCTACCCACCGATGAATGAAATGAACAAGGAGGAAGCCAACAGTTTGGCTTCCGCGAGGGATGATAAAGCCCGATCAAGGAGCTTTCTAGGATATTTGCCGTTGTAGCTCAGTCGGTAGAGCACGTCATTGGTAATGACGAGGTCACCAGTTCAATCCTGGTCAACGGCTCAAGAAATGCTTGACGGAAACCCAAACAGCCTTTACAGTAAGGAGAGCTTGCTTGGAGAAGCTTTTTTTACTATCCTAAACCACACGGAAATTCCTATGGGAAAGATCAAGGACAACATGGCGAAAATGAAGTGCGGAGAGTGCGCGAGGATCACCGCCTACACCAAACGGAATAAGAAGAAGGTGAAAGAGAAGCTTTCTTTGCAGAAATATTGCAACTTTTGCAGAAAACATACTCCGCATAACGAGAGCAAATAGCTCTCGTTTCGAGTTTTTGGCGCATAGCCTCTCAAAAGAAGGAGAGAGGAGAAAAAAATCTCACAATGAAACTGCGTCGTTGCGGGGGATGATATTTTGCTATAATGCATGCAGGAGAAACAAAAATGGGGGCGTCGTATAATGGTAGTACAAGGGTCTCCAAAACCCTTTGCGTAGGTTCGATTCCTACCGCCCCTGCAAGCCATGGTAAAGTGACAAAAGAAGAAAGACGGCCCTATCGTCTAGCGGCTAGGACATCTCCCTCTCACGGAGGAAACAGGGGTTCGATTCCCCTTAGGGCTACAAATGAAAATCCCCGTGTGATACGGGGATTTTTTGTTGCTCTCAGAGTGTCCGATACTTTCCTGTCGGGCATTCGATAGAACAGGGGAGACGAGTCGTTGCTTCGTCTCCCCGAGGTTATAGAGGGTCTGTCGAGGGATCGCTCATCGCAATAAATGCCATATAGAAATAGAGCATACCATGTGCAAACATCCCAGGAATGACTAGGGCATACAGTGTTATGAGTCCGTCAAAAGATTGGACGGTAAGCCCAAGTGTTTGCTGGGCCTTTTGGGTCAGGGCCAGCAGGCTTGAGAATGCAATAAAGAGACCTAGGAAAAGCAGGAGAAATGAGAGAAGTATCTCACGGATTTCCCTTCTATTTGAGTCCCGGCTTGTCTTGGCCACTATAACTGAAAGGCTGAAGCCAAGGCCTCGCCCAGCAAAAATAACGACCAGGATACTGATTATGAGACCACTGAGTGATGTAAACATGATTCCTCCAAATTTCCCCGGATCGGTCCCTCCGGTATAGGTTTTTCAGGTACGGCGCCCAGATTTTTCCAGACTGGTGACTATAGCACAAAAATGCTGAGAAGTCAATAGTATGTGTGTATATTTTATGTTGACAAAGTTGCAATAATATGCTATTGTGTATCGTTGCGTCATTTGTAGCAATCGCCTGATTCTCAGCGTATGAGAAAGTTCCTTACAGTTCTTTCAAGGAGAAAGTGATGTCGCCTTACCGTTTATCGTATTTATTCCTGGCACTTTTGTTGGTGGGGTGCGATCCTGCTTCTAATCCGGCGAATGTGGGGGAGGGGACATGCGCTCCAGTTGACTACCATAATGGCGTTCTTTACTTCCCATGCGCGACAGCCGCCTTTG
>CALMHZ010000083.1 GCA_937864125.1 uncultured bacterium | reverse complement strand
AGAGTTTTGTCTGTGATGGGAAAAACTGGGTGCAGTCAGGTGGCGCGCTGGTCTGGCTCTAAAGGGGCTTGATATATCGTAATTTCTGTGCTATAATGAAGAGGTGGAAAAATATAGGAAGGAGACCGGGTGGCCGGTCTTTTTTGTTACAAAAAAATATTTTGGCTTATATAAAGAAAAAAATAGATACATCAATACGCCTATGTCGCAGCTTGAGACATCAAAAAAAAGAAAAAATACCAAAGAAGCGCCTCAAAACCTGGAATCCAGCATGTACCTGGTCGTGCTTCTCGTTTCCGCCGCTTTCGCCGCGCTCTTGTTTTCTGCCTCCTCTCGAATCCTGGGCTATGAGATCGACGCCCCCGATTCCTTGAAGCAAATACAAACACCGAAAACATCGTTTGAGCGGTCTTTGGAAAAAATGGTAGCTGGACACCCCTTGTCCGTCATGACCCCGTTTCTTGCAAAGCAAGACAAGCTGACGGCTTCGTACCTCGTGGCTATCGCGAAACACGAAAGCAATTGGGGGAAGCGTTCCCCGAAAATGGATGGGAGGGAATGTTACAATTATTGGGGATACCGAGGTCAGACGGAAAGGGTGACAAAGAGCGGCTACTCGTGTTTCGAGAGTCCGAAGCAGGCGGTAAGTATCGTAGGGAAAAGATTGGAGTATCTCATCTGGGACCTGCACCTTGATACGGCGGAAGAATTGCTCGTATGGAAATGCGGCGCAAGCTGCGCCTCCCACAATGAAGGCGATGTGAACCGGTGGGCGCGCAATGTCGGTTTCTACTCCAGAAAAGTCGGGCAGTCGACCGGCTTTTGAATAGGGCGAGATACCGAATGAAAAAAACTGATCCAAAATCCGGATCGGTTTTTTTATATAAAGGGTTGCGGCTGCCATATGCGAATGGTGTATGCATATGAAAACCGCCTCCAAATTGTTGGGGCGGTTTATGCATCTGCGGCGGGGAGGATCTTACAAGAGACCCATATTCCCGAAGAGGGTCATGCTGATGACCGGCATCAAGGCGAGGAGAAAGGCGAATGCCATTTCATCGTTCGCTGCCGCGTTCTTGCACTGTGTGCAGGAAGGCTCTTCTACCGTGGCGGTTCGTCCTGATACCGCATCGGCGCTTACCATGGGCTTTTCAGCTTCCATAGGTTTTTCTTACTGTTTATTTTGTCGAAAAGAAAAAACGGGAATCCTCCCAAGAGAGGTCACCCGTTTCCTTACTTCAACACATTCAGTATACACTATTTTTCCCTTGAAGTCAAATCATTTCCCACAGCATGTAAAGCATCCTTGACCCGAAGCAAGAAATAGGGAATACTCTCAAGGTGATATGATACCCTCCATGCTTAAGAACAAACTTGCGGATATGCGGCAGCGGTCGGCGCTTACGCAGGAAGAACTCGCTCTCGAAGTCGGCGTAACGAGACAGACGATCATCGCCATCGAGAAAGGGAACTATGCTCCCTCGGTTTTGCTCGCGCTCAAAATCGCGCATTTTTTTAATAAACCCCTTGAAAAAATATTTTGGTATGAAAAAAGATAAGCTGCTTATTTTGCTCGATGTCGTACTGGCCGGCTTGCCGGTAGTCATGCTCGCTTTGATCTGGGATCCGTTTGGATGGTTCGGCTTTTCGGATTTTTGGATGATGGCATCGACCGGCGTGTTCGTCGCGAGCATCGTCCCGTTTCTGGCATTCGTGTGGCGGGAAAAGGCCGAGGACGAGCGGGAGGAGGCTCATCTTGCCATCGCCGGTCGGATGGCGTTCCTTGCCGGAGCAAGCGTGCTTGCCATCGCCATCGTACTCTCCGTTTTCGCGCATAAGCTCGGCCCGTGGCTTCCGCTCGCGCTCGCGACCATGATCGTGACAAAGATCGGCACGCTCGCGTATCTCCGGGCGAAAAAATAACCGAGAGCCTCTCTCGGGGTGGTCTTTAAGGATAGAATGTAAAGTAAACTTGACATCATATTCAGGGGAAGTATACTGAGGATGTAATCCTTATTTTTTGTAGTATGCAAAACGATATGATGCAGGATGCCGGAGCGCCGATGCAGGGGAAGCCTTCGTTTCCATGGATCATTGGAGCGATTGTCGTAGCGGCTGTCGTCGGCACGCTTTACTTCGTGATAAAAAGCGACGAGGAAAGCGGTGACGAGGCGATGATGGAATCTTCGAAGGACAGTGCGATGATGAAGGAAGACGGCGACGCGATGAAAAATGAGGGCGGATCCATGATGGAAAGGCAGGAGGTGACGGTGATCCTTGAAGAGCAGAACGCTTCGGGGCAGAAAGGGAAAGCGATGCTTTCCGAGACGGATGGAAAGACCAAGGTAACGATCGCTATCGAGGCGGGTGCGGCGGGAATCGCTCAGCCGGCGCATATCCATGTCGGAGCGTGTCCCGCGCCCGGAGCGGTGAAATATCCGCTCTCAAACATCGTCGACGGGCGATCGGAGACCGTGCTCGACATATCTTTGGCGACGCTCGCCAAGGAGCTGCCCCTCGCGATCAATGCGCACAAGTCGAAGGATGATGCGAAAACCTATGTTTCTTGCGGGAATATCGTGATGAACGGGATGAAAGATGCGGCAATGATGAAGAGCGATACGGCTATGATGGCGAAGGCCGGATCATATGAGACATATGAGGCGTCGAAGCTCGCGATGGCGAAAGAGGGGAAAGTGGTCCTTTTCTTCCGTGCCTCGTGGTGCCCGACATGCCGTGCGCTCGATGCCGATATCAGGAAAAACCTCTCGGCCATCCCGGCGGGCGTGACGATTCTCGATGTCGACTATGACCGGTATGCCGATCTGAAGAAGCGCTACGGCGTGACCACCCAGCACACCCTGGTACAAGTGGATGCCGATGGCAATGAGGTCACCAAATGGATCGGCAGCCAGAATATCGAAGAGATAGTCTCAAAGCTGAAATAATTTTACGAGCTTGTACTCTCTCCTGAGGGAGCTCGGATTCTCTCAGGAGATGACATGCTGTCGATGGTAAAAATACTCCTATGTTGATACTGCTTCTCTTCGCTTTTGTCGCCGGGCTCATCACTATCGCCGCTCCCTGTATCTGGCCTTTGCTTCCGATCATACTTTCTTCAAGCGCTGTCGGAGGGAAAAAGAGACCATTCGGTATCGTTCTCGGCATAGCGCTCAGCTTTACACTCTTTACCATTTTTCTTTCGCTCATCATAAGGGTCATACCGTTTGATCCGGATTCGTTGCGGGTGTTCGCGACGATCGTCATCGCTATTCTCGGGCTTTCTTTGCTTGTTCCGGCATTCGGGGCTCGCCTCGAGGTGCTCGTGAGCAAGCTGTCGGGGCGTTTCGGATCCCGGTCAGGGGAAAGGCGCGAGGGGTTGTGGGGCGGATTCATCACCGGGTTCGCTCTCGGGACATTGTGGTCGCCATGCGCGGGCCCCGTGCTCGCGGCGATCGCGACCCTTGCCGCGACGCAGGCCATAAGCCTCGAACTCGTCTTCGTGACGAGCGCGTTCGCTGCGGGAGTCGCCGTGCCGTTGTTTCTTTTTGCGCTCCTCGGACAGAAATTGCTTTTCGCAAATCAGGCATTGCGATCGCATATCGGCCGTATACAGCAAGGATTCGGTGTCATTATGATTCTCGCCGCGATGGCTATCTACACCGGCTATGACAGGACGCTCCAGGCAAAGATTTATGATGCATTCCCCGAATATGGATCTTTTTTTCAAGGGCTAGAGGACAATAAGGCGGTAGAAAAAGCTTTGGAAGATTTTCAGGGAAGCCAGAACGCCAGAGAAAAATCTTCTCAGGATACACAGGAGGTCGACTCATCCATCATCGGAAAAGCACCGGAATTCGTCGGTATAAGCAACTGGATACAGACCGAAAACGGAGCGCCTCTGCGGATGGAAGATCTGCGCGGGAAAGTCGTGCTGGTAGATTTTTGGACTTATAGTTGCATCAACTGCATCCGGACGCTTCCTTATGTGACTGGCTGGTATGAGAAGTATAAAAACGATGGGTTCGTGGTCGTGGGAGTGCATACTCCGGAATTCGTATTCGAGCGTAAGACTGAAAATGTGAAGGAGGCGATCGCACGGTATGGTATCACCTATCCCGTCGCGCAAGATAACGGGTATGAAACATGGAACGCGTATGACAACCGCTATTGGCCGGCACATTATCTGATAGATGCGAATGGGAATATACGGCACACTCATTTCGGCGAGGGGAATTATGAGGAGACCGAAAAAAATATTCAAGACCTTTTGGCAGAGGCTGGTCGCGGGGTACAAGAAAAGCCGCTGCTCGATATCGAAGAAAAGAGTTCGAATCGCGGGAGAACGCCCGAAACATACCTCGGACTGGATCGTATCGCGCGATTCGTATCACCGGAGCGCGTGGCGTTAGGGAAGCAGCGATATACGATACCCGCATCGCTTAAAAAGCATACTTTCGCGTATGGCGGCGATTGGTCGCTTGACGGTGAGCGGGCCATGAGCGGCGAAGGAGCATCGCTTGATCTGCAATTTGTCGGCAAAAAAGTATTTTTAGTCATGGCTCCGCCAGAGAAGGGGATGGCGACCGTCAGGGTTTCATTGGATGGAGCATTGATTGCGGATGGATCCGGGGCGGATGTGCGTTCGGGCGAAGTAGCAGTTGATGCGGACCGGCTGTATGAGCTCGTGAACCTTGGGGATGATGGGGGTGAGCATAGGCTGCGCCTTGAGTTTGATCAGCCAGGAATAGGTGCGTATGCCTTCACTTTCGAGTAGTACATCCTGTCTCAGGCACGAATGAACACTCGAGAAAAAGAAAGCGAATAATTGACAAGAGCGCATGTTTCCGACATACTAGGTGAGTCAAGAGAAGGGCGGATACGCCTTTTTCTTTCTCATTTTTTGCACATTCCGACGAAAGTCGGGCGTAACGAAGATTTATGAACATACGAAACATCGCCATCATCGCTCATGTCGACCACGGGAAAACTACTTTGACCGACGGATTGCTTCGGCAGACCGGTATGGCGCAGGAGGGATTTTCCATGGATACGAACGCCCTTGAGAAAGAGCGGGGCATCACTATTTATGCCAAAAATGCGTCTCTTTTCTACAAAGAAACGAAGATAAATATCGTCGATACCCCCGGACACGCCGACTTCGGTTCGGAAGTGGAGCGGGTGCTTCGATCGATCGATGATGTGGTGCTGGTCGTCGATGCACAGGAAGGACCGATGCCCCAGACCCGGTTCGTGTTGAAAAAATCCCTTGAGCTCGGGTTGAAGCCTATCGTGGTCATCAACAAGATAGACAAGCCGGCCGCCAGGCCGGAAGAAGTCAAGGAAATGGTGTTCGAACTTTTCTTGGATCTCGGCGCGAATGATGCCCAGTTGGACTTCCCGGTGATTTACGCCATCGCTCGCGACGGTATAGCCAAAAAAACGCTCGAAGAGGAAGGAAAGGACCTCTCTCCGTTGCTTGATGCCGTGCTTGAACGGGTTCCTGAGGCACTGCATGATTCGGAAGCGCCTTTTCGCGCGCAGCCCTTCAATCTCGGATATGACAATTTTCTGGGCAGGCTTGCGGTAGCGCGCGTGTATGAGGGCAAGGTGAAGACGAACGAGCAGATTTGGATCAGGAACGCTGGTGGCAAAGCGGAAGCCGGCCGGGTCGTAAGGATATTCACCTTCAAAGGCCTGGATCGCGAAGATGCGAGCGAGGCTACGGCCGGCGATATCGTCATGATCGCGGGGCTTCCGAATGTGGAAATCGGCGACACGCTTTCTTCCGCCGAGGATGCCGAGCTGCTCCCCGCTATCTCTATCGATGAGCCGACCATATCGCTCTTTTTCCTGGTGAACGATAGTCCTTTCGCCGGACGGGAGGGGAAATTCGTCACCAATAAGCAGCTCCGCGAACGGTTGACGAAGGAGCTTGAGATAAATGTCGGACTCAAGATAGATTTTTCTGAAACGGACCGATACAAGGTGTTCGGAAGAGGCGAGCTTCACATCGCCATCTTGCTCGAGAACATGCGCCGCGAGGGGTATGAGGTACAGGTTTCCCAGCCGCAGGTCATCGTGAAAGAGATCGACGGGGTGAAAAGCGAGCCGTTCGAGGAGGTCATCGTCGAATGTCCCCTGGAAGTAACGGGCACCGTCATCGAAAAGCTCGGGAAGCGCAAGGGGATCATGATGGAAATGAAAGAGGGTTCCGGCGGATTTCAGCGGCTCATGTTCGAAGTTCCGACGCGGGGACTCTTGGGATACCGCAATGAATTCATCATCGACACCAAAGGGGAAGGAACCATTTCAAGCCGTTTTGTCGGATTCAAGCCATATGTCGGGGAAATATCTCATCGGGAGGTAGGCGCCATGATTTCCATGGTCGGAGGAAAGGTCGCCGCCTTCGCGCTCGATAATCTCCAGACGCGCGGAACGCTCTATATCGGTCCGGCTGTCGAAGTCTACGAGGGCATGGTGATCGGCAACACCGTGAAGGGAGCCGATATGGCTGTCAATCCGATCAAGGGAAAAAATCTTACGAACATGCGATCAGCGGGAGCCGATGAGGCGATCAAGCTTATTCCGCCTTGGGATATTACGATCGAGCGTGGGCTTGAAATCATTTCCCATGACGAATACCTCGAGGTGACTCCGACTTCCGTCCGTCTGCGAAAAAAGATGCTGACCGAAACGGATCGCGTGAAGGCGGGGAGAAAAAAATAGGACATGATGAGGCAAGAGAGAAAATCAGACCAGCTCAATCGTGGGCTGGTTTTTTTGAATCCTCCCCTGAAGGCGATCGGCCTTCGCCATTTATTTATACCGCAGAGCGTCGAGGGCATCTGTCTTTGCGGCCTTTCTCGCCGGAAAAAGCCCGGTCAAAAATCCGATGAACGCGCCGAACAAGATGACAGCAAGAACGAACCAGAGCGGACTGTAGAAAAGGTCGACTTTTTGTCCGCCGAAATTCGTCGCGACGAGGTTGAAGATGATATTGATGATCTCCCCCCCGAAAAAACCGATCGCGATACCCATGACGCTTCCGAGGAGTCCCATGAGCGTCGATTCCACGAGGAACATGAGGGATATGGAAAACGGGGAGGCGCCGATGGATTTCATGATTCCGATCTCTTCGGTCCGTTCGAGGAGCGTGATGGTCATGGTATTGAACATGCCGATGGCGGATACGATGAGCGCGATGACGCCGAACAGCATGAGCACGATCTGAACGATGCTAAAGACTTTGTTTGCCTGATCGATGGTCTCGGAGATAGAAGAGGCGGAAAGAGAAAGTTCGGCTACGGCACCGCGCAGCTGAGGCAGGACTTCCGTGGAGCGGCCTTTCACCTTGAGCTTCGTCGCCGGGGGAAGGGTTATTCCGCTGAGAGATGCGGTCGATATATAGAGGCTGTTGTCATCGCCTTCCACGATGCCGGTTATGGTAAAGGGTTCTTCGATGGGTATCTTTATCTCTTCTTTCCGTTTCGCGTTCGTCGTTTCTTTGGGAATGAAAAGAGTCAAGACGGCCGTTTGTCCCAGGAGGGACTCCGGATCTTTTTGGAACGCTTTCGCCATGCCGCTCGTGATGACCACACCACGATTTTCTTCGGAGAAATTCTCTCCGAAGAGGAACTTCAGTCCTTCGAGCTTGAGAAAGGCGGGAGTCGATGCGACCGCGTTCGAGTCGAGGGTTATGCCGGTAATTTTCGTCTGGCCCCGAAGCTCGATGACGGGAATGACGGTTTCCACGAAGGGAAGCGGGGTGAGCTTGTCTATTATGTCCTGGTTAAGAGGCGGGGACACGCTCGTCGTGCGCGCCACATCGATGGTGGAGAGCGCGTCTGAAGTGGTGATCTTTTCGAGGAGGGCCCGCTGCAGGCCGTAGCCGAAGGAAACGAGCAGCATGATGGCCGCGATGCCGATGCCCATGCCGAGAATGGTCAGGATGGTGCGCATCGTTCGCGCCTTGAACATGCGCAGAGAGAGTTTGAGGAGGTCGGAAAAAAGCATATGTTAGCTGTATTTGAGGAGCATGATGACTTCTATTTCGCGCGAAACCTTTTCGGCGGTTCCCCTGTGGAGGCCGATGCCTTCTTTTATCACGGATTCGTCAAGCCTTTTTTTCAGTTCCAATTGGCCGATCTTGCTCTCGATGCGCAGGAGAAGGATGGCCTGGAGCCTCAATACTTGCTCGGGGGCGAGCTTGAGGTGGAATTTCTCGATCAGGTACTGCGCAAGCTTCGGCACCGCCGCCGCCGCGTCTTCTCGCAACGCGTTCACCTGCAGCAAGATAGCGGCCGTGCGCTCGGCGATGCTCTTGGCGCGCAATTTGTTCCATCCGCCGCCGCCTTCCTCGTAGGGCATATCGAGCCTGTGCTCCATTTCCTTGGTATCGATGTTATTGAAGAGCACCTCCCGCACGAGTGCTTCCGCCATACTCACCTGTTCTTCATTGAGTTCGGAGAGGAGGTGATTGAGAAACTGCTTGGCTTTGAAGGGGACGAGCAATACATCGACCTGTTGGGGAAGCAGGCTTTTGAACGATGCCATGAGCATTTTCAGCTCCGATGATTCCTGAGGCTCGGGTACCGGGGCTATCACGGTTTCCAATTCCGGTTTTTTCGCCTCGACCGGGCGTTTATCTTTTTGCACTTCTTCCTTGATGATGCGGCCGTCGCGCATATGGATGATCCGATCCGCGTAGGCGAGGTGCTCGGGATTGTGGGTGACCATGATGATCGTCTGCTGATCCACCTCGTTGAGCTCTTTTAGGATCTGGAGCACATTTTGAGCGGATTCGCTGTCGAGGTTTCCCACCGGCTCATCCGCGAGGATTATGCTCGGCTTGTTGATAAGCGCCCGAGCGATCGCGACGCGCTGTTTTTGTCCGCCTGAAAGCTGGTTCGGGTATTTGTCGGCCTGCTCCACGATGCCGAAGCGACGGAGGAGCTGTATCCCTTCGCGCCTGCGATCGGCGAGGCGTTCCCCTCGAAAGGCTTTCGGAAGACAGACATTGTCGAGTATGGTGAGCGACGGGATGAGATAGAACGCCTGAAATATGAGTCCGATTCCGGTCTGGTGCAGCTCAAGCATTTCCGCCTGGGTCATTTTTGAGAAGAGCTTGCCCGCGATGCTGATATCGCCATAGGTCGGCTTTTGGAGTCCGGCGATGGAGTAAAGAAGCGTCGACTTTCCGCAGCCGGAGGGACCGTAGATGATGACATACTCCTTGGGGAAAATGGCAAGGTTGGTCTCCTCGAGAGATCTCGTTTCGTTCGATTTCCCCTGGTTATATATGACCCGAAGCTTGTCGACGGCGATAAAGGGTTCCATGAAGGTAGGGTATTGCTTTTACTGTATGATACCATATTTTATTGCCAAACGAAGCGAGCGGAACGAAAGCTTGCTTTCTTTTCCGAGCGAGTGCCGGTGATATCCGGTTCAATATCCGTCATTGTTTTTCCTGCTCTTTCAAGATAAGATGCTCATATGGGAAGTATTTCTGTAAGAGATGAGAGTATGCGATCGGTTTTTCTCCCATTGTTTCAGTTTCATCGGTTGGCATGTGCTTTTCTCGCGAAGCATGTTCGGACGGTGAAGACAGGCATCCTCCTTATCGCGCATCTTAGCTTGATCGGATTCTTTTTCCCGGCATATCGGAATGATTACGCGTCGATCGCGGTGAATATCCTTATCTTTCTCCTGTTCTTGAGTCCGCTTTCAGTAATAACTCGCATGCCGCTTCTCCGTATTTTGATGGGTCTGCGTCGAGAATTGGGCATACTCACGGCGTATTTCGCCTTGGTACACGGACTCGGGTATGTTTTCGATCCTTCGTTCTTTTCCGTTTTTCTTGGGCCGTATCTTTTTTCGGATATTTTTTCCATAGAAGCGTATATCCTTTTCGGGCTGACGGCGCTTCTCCTTACCTTTCCTTTGCTGCTTACTTCCAATGCATGGGCTCAGCGGACTTTGGGCGGCGCGCGGTGGAAGCGACTGCATCGTATCGCGTATGCCCTGTTCGTCGTTGTCATCGTTCATCGTTTGGGTCCGGCGGGATTCGCCGGAGACAGCGGGAAAATAGCGGAAGCGATCATCACCCTCGGGAGCTATGCGGCATTGAAATATCTCGCTTGGAAAGAAGCCTCATTTCCATCCCTGCGCCGAGGGATCGAGAATGTGGGCGAGGCTTATGCCGCCTTTCTCGCGAAAAGACACGCCGGTGGAGCATAGGTCCTTATAAAGAATTTTTTGTGTGCTGCCTATAAGCTTGCGATATATGAATAGAATCGAATTGAGAATGCGCCTGAAGCAGTGGAGAGAGGAAGCTGCCGCCCGAGAGGGGGTTGAGCTGTATCGCGTCTTGCCGAACGCCGTGCTCGATGAGATCATAAGCACGCTGCCTTGCACCAAGGATGCGCTTTTGCGCGTCAAAGGGATCAAGGAGGCGAAATATCGGAAGTATGGCGCTCGGCTCATAGAAATCGTTTCGCTCTGCGAAGAGAGCGGATCAGCTTCAGTTGAGAGCGCTTCGGCGGATTCCGCTCCATCGAGTGAAAGACCGGCTTGGGAGAAAGAGGAAGTGAAGGCTTTCCTCGCGCCTGTCGCTCCGGATACGCCGCTTTCGGTGGGGCAATTTCTCGATAGTTTGAATATCGAGCTTTCGGGAATGGCCGCGCGAATACGCGGCGAGGTGTCGAGCGTGGATGAGCGCGAGCGGGTGGTATATTTTTCGCTCAAAGATAGCCAAGATGAATCGACCATCAACTGCCTTATTTTTCGTTCCGCGTATATGGTTTCCGGCGTGCGCATCGCGATCGGGGATGAGATCGTGGTCGAAGGATCTCCGGATGTCTACAAACCGAGCGGTCGATTGAGCCTCAAGGTCGGCGTCATCGAGTTTGCCGGAGAAGGCGCCCTTAAGAAGGCGTATGAGGAGCTTCGGAAGAAGTTGGAAACGGAAGGATTGTTCGCCCCGGAACGGAAGCGTGCGATCCCGGAATTTCCGGAACGGATAGCTTTGCTCACTTCGAAAGACGGAGCCGCCATCGGGGATTTTATGATGAATGTCGGGCAGCACGGGTATCAGGTGACGCTTTATCCGTCGAGCGTCGAGGGAAAGAAGGCGGTCTTCGAGCTCTTGAAGGGCGTGGAATATTTCAATGCGCATCCGGAACGCTATGATGTACTCGTCGTCATCCGCGGAGGAGGAAGCCTCGAGAGCTTGCAGGCGTTCAATAACGAAGCTCTCGTCCGGGCGATCGCCGCATCTCGCATCCCCGTCATTTCCGGCATCGGCCATGAAAAGGATATTTCTTTGGCTCAATTGGTTGCGGACAGCTCCGCGTCGACGCCTACCGCCGCCGCCCGCGCCGTCCGCCAGTCATGGGAAGAAGCGGAACAGGGCATTCATCGGGCAGCGCGCGCTATGGAGCAGAGCATGAATGATGCCATTTCTTTTTTCGAGTCCGGTCTGGCCGCTCAAGAGGCGGTCCTCGTCGAGTCTTTTCAGAACATGAAGGAGCGTATCAAGAGTCTCGCTGATCGTTTCCTTGAAAAAAAAATAACCATGAGTTACGCGCTCCGTTCGTCGGCTGACAGGGTGTGGTCGTTCGAGGAAGGGATGAAAAAAACGAGCAGCGTACTTCTTGCGCAGTTTCATGATCGGCTGAAGCAGTTTGATGCGCTCTTGATGCAATTCGACCCGAATCGCGCCTTGAGGCTCGGGTATAGCCTGGTCAGGCTTTCTTCGGGCGCTCTTCTCCGTTCATCGACGGACGCTAAGCTTGGTGATACACTGGATATACGGCTGTCAAAAGGGAGCGTATCGGCAGAAGTACGGGAAATTTCCCCATAAACGGATTTGAAAAGAATACTATGGCTGAAAAAAAATCGTCATTGTCCGAATCGATAAAAAAACTCGAAGACATCGTCGCGTGGTTCGAGGGACAAGCCGAAATTGATGTGGAGAAGGGCTTGGAGAAATTCAAGGAAGGCGCGCTGCTCGTCAAGGCGTCCCGCACGAGACTGAAAGAAATAGAAAACGAGTTCAAGGAAGTCGAAAAAACGCTTGAGGAATAGCTCTCAGAGAGCGTGGTATAATGAGGCAACACCAAAAAATATCAAAGTATGCGGCATTTTTATAATGATCTCTCCATTGTCTTAGGCGGGGCGGCGGGACAAGGGGTCCAAACCGTCGAAAATATCCTTATGGCCGTGCTCAAGCGCGAAGGGTATCAGGTATTCGCGTGCAAGGAATACATGTCACGCGTCCGGGGCGGATCGAATTCGACGGAAATCAGGCTTTCTTCCAAAAAGCATCGCTCGTATGTGAGACGCATCGATTTTCTCTTCGCCATGGATGGCAATGTGGTGGAGCACCTTTCGGATCGGATAAGCGATCGGACGATCGTCTTCGGGGAACAGAGCCGTATAAAAGAATATGCGACCCTTGCGCATTTTATCGATACGCCGCTTACGAAATTCGCAAGCGAGGTGGGTAATCCTCTCTACGCGAATACGGTAGCGGTCGGGGTGATCTTGGGTATACTCGGCGCGGAGGAGAAGATTTTCCATGAGTATTTGAGTGAATTTTTTTCGAGAAAAGGGCAGGAGGTGGTGGAAAAAAATATCGAAGCCGCGAAAAAAGGATTTCAATTCGGGAAGAACACGGCCTATCAGGAGGATATCGAGCTCGGCTTTCCGAGGGATGATAAGTATGCGAAGGAGCTCTTGATCGACGGGCATACGGCCTTGGGTCTCGGCGCGCTCTCAGGCGGATGCAATTTCATTTCTTCCTATCCCATGTCGCCTGGGACCGGGGTGCTGACTTTTCTCGCTAACAAGGGCAAAAGACTCGGTGTGGTAGTCGATCAGGCGGAGGACGAGATATCGGCCATCAATATGGCCTTGGGGGCGTCGTACGCGGGCGCTCGTGCTATGGTCTCGACCTCCGGCGGAGGGTTCGACCTCATGCAAGAGGGCGTGTCGCTTGCGGGAATCATCGAAACTCCTATCGTCATCCATATCGGTATGCGCCCGGGTCCGGCCACAGGATTGCCGACCAAGACCGAGCAGGCGGACTTGAACCTCGCTTTGTACGCCGGTCATGGGGAATTTCTTCGAGCGATATACACACCCGGCTCTTTGGAGGAGGAGGTAGCACTTATGCGACAGGTTTTCGATACCGCGGATCAATTCCAGATTCCCGTGTTCGTACTTACGGATCAATACCTCCTTGACTCTCTCGCGGGTATGAAAGAAGAATCGATCGGCGTCGCTTCCTCCAAACGGCATATCGTGGAGACGACAGCCGACTATGCCCGATATGCCTATACGAAGGATGGCATTTCTCCTCGAGGGATTCCGGGTTTCGGTCGGGGAATCGTGAAGGTGGATTCCGATGAGCACGATGAGACCGGACACATCACGGAAAGCTACTCTGTGCGCGAGAAGATGATGGCGAAGCGGATGAAGCGCCTTGCGGCTATGACAGATTCGGCTATCATGCCGACCGAAATAGACAATGTGAAGGATGCCGATATCCTTTTCGTCGCCTGGGGGTCGAATAAAGGGGTGCTCGAAGAATCGCTCGCCCTCGTGCGGAGCAAGAAGATCGGAGGCCTTCATTTTTCGCAGGCGTATCCGATCAACCCGAAGGTGAAAGAGGTGTTCAAAGGCAAAAAAATCGTGGTGATGGAGAATAATCATCAGGGACAATTCGCCGATCTCCTGGTCCGCGAGTGTGGCGTCAAGATCGTCAAACGAATCACCAAGTCGACGGGGGAGCCGTTCTGTGTCGAGGAGATAGTCGATGAACTCAAAAAATATGCCTGAAACAGAAAAGAAGAAATTCGATATGCCTCATGGGACGGATATTGCCTGGTGTCCGGCGTGCGGGAACTTTCCGCTGCTCAATGTCGTGAAGCAGTCCCTCTCCGAGCTTGAGATCGATCCGAGTAATCTCGTATTGGTTTCCGGTATCGGTCAGGCCGCCAAGACGCCTCAGTATGTGCATGCGAATATGTACAATGGGCTTCATGGCCGCGCGCTGCCTTCGGCCGTCGGCATCAAGCTCGCGCACCGGGACCTCGTCGTCGTCGCGGAATCGGGCGATGGCGATATGTACGGTGAGGGAGGAAACCATCTGACGCATACCATCCGCCGCAATCCCGACATCACGGCGATTGTCCATAACAATATGATCTACGGGCTGACCAAGGGGCAGGCATCGCCCACTTCCGAACAGGGCATGCAGAATCCGCTGCAGCCCGACGGAGTCGTGGTCGAGCCCTTCAATCCGATGGCGGTTGCGGTAGCGCTCGACGCGTCATTCGTCGCGCGGGCAAATATCGGGGACATCCTGCAGACGAAAGCCATCCTGAAAGAAGCGCTTGCCTGGAAGGGCTTCGCCCTCGTCGATGTCTTCCAGCCTTGTGTCGTCTTCAACAAGGTGAATACCTACGGGTGGTTCAAGGAACATACCTATTATCTTCCGGATGACTACGATCCGACCGACAGGCAGGCCGCATTCGCCAAAGCCTGCGAGACCGAAAAAATGCCGATCGGAATCCTCTATAAGCATGAGCGGTCGGTATATGAGGATGCGCTCGGCATCATGGGCGAGCATCCGCTCTATCGCCACACGCTTGATACGGAGAAATTTGCAGCGCTCGTGAAATCTTTCGTGTAAGCGAATGTGCCCAAAAAAGAGAAAAATCCCCTCGTGAGGGGATTTTTTCATGCGTGAAATCGCTACGCACCCTTCATTATTCGAAGCCGAGCTCTGCTTTGGCGGACTCGCTCATTTTTGAGGGATCCCATGGGGGATCGAAAGTGATTTCGGTTTTGACATCCTCGATTTCCGGAATGGTCATGAGCACATCTTCTATCTGCTTCTCTATCACTCCGAACATGGGACAGCCCATGGTAGTGAGGGTCATGGTGACTTTCGCCCGGCCGTTTTTGGTGACCGAGACGCCATAAACGAGACCTAGGTCGACGATAGAGATACCGAGCTCGGGATCGAGGACCTCCGCGAGTTTCGCTTCGATCTGCTGCGGAAGGCTGGGTTTCTTATTTTTTTCCATACGAAGAGAGGTTAAGGATACGCGCGAGGATTCTTCATAGTATACAAAAACTCCCTTTTATGGAAGGGAGCAGCTGCAAAGAGGCTCGCCGTCTTTATTCTGGGAATACTCGCTTGCCATCTTTGTCCTTGAGAATGATAGCGGAAACGGGGCAGGCGCGGGCGGCATTGAGTATGGTATCGGTGGAGTCCTCGTTCGCGGTCGAAAGGACGGTCGCCTTGCCTTCATTGTCGAGTCCGAAAGTGTTGGGCGCCATCGCGGTGCAGGGAGCCGCGCCGATGCAGACATCGCGATCCACCTCGATCGTCCATCCGTTTGCGAGGGTGACCGGTCCGCTCGGGTGCAATTCATCTTGTACTGCCATAATTTTTCATCATATATTACCTAGCCAGTATAGCGGGAAAGAGACAAAAAGAAAACCGGCTCCGATTATCGGAAAGCCGGTCTAAATACGAACCGTCAGAACCTGAACCCGCTTGGAATTATCACGATGCCGCTTGCGCTCACGTGGAAGCCTCTTTCTCCGTCGGCCCTACGATCGACGCCGATATGCGTACCAGGCGGAACAGCCGTTTCTTGGTCGATGATGGCGTTTTCAATCCGACTTCCGGCACCGATCACTACCCCGTCGAACAGGATGGAGCGAGACACTTCCGCCCCGTCATAGATCTCGACCCGTCGACCGAGTATAGAGTCTTCGACCATGCATCGCTGGAGGATGGATTTTCCACCAACGAGACAGGCCCGATCATGGGGGACGTTGATTCCGATCAGTTTGGCTCCCGGGAGATTGTCGGAGCCTGTCCGAATCGGCCATGCTTCGGTGTTGTGGATATTGAATGGCGGATTGATGGAAATGATGTCCTGGTGGGACTGCCAATAGGCGTCGACCGTCCCGACATCGCGCCAGTAATGTCCTCCCGCGCCCGAGACGACATTGTCATTGAAGTTGTAGGCGAAGAGGGCCACTCCTTTTTCGATGAGATAGGGGATCACGTCCTTCCCGAAGTCGAGCGCATGTTCGATTTTTCCGGACATTTCCTGAAAAATCTCCCTGAGGAATTCCCGTTCAGCGATGTAGTTCCCCATGGATACGAGGCAATAGCCCGGTTTTCCGGGGATTTCTTTCGGATCCTTTTTCGGCTTTTCCTGAAAGCCGATGATCCGCATATTGGCATCGACTTCCAGTACGCCGAGCCCGCTTACCGAATCTGACGGCATTTCGAGTACGGAAACCGTGAACTTGGATCCGATATCGTAGTGGTAGGAGAGCATCTGTGAGAAGTCCATGGAGTACACATGGTCTCCGGCGAGTATCGCAAGAGTCCGGAAATCCCCGATTTTTCCGATGATGCTCATATTCTGCTCGACGGCATCGGCGGTATCCTGATATTCCGTGTGTCGAATGTGCTGTGGGAACAGCGGATATACGAAAAAATCATGCGCCGGATCCGAGTTCCACACATGTTGCAGGTGGATCATGAGTTCGAAGCTTCCGTACTGCGGCAGGACCACGATATTCCGGAATCCGGAGTTTTCCAGGTTGGACATGGGGAAATCGATGATCCGGTATTTCCCTCCGAACGGAACGGCTGGTTTTGCTCGGCTTTCGGTGAGAGTTTTGAGCCGACTTCCGCGCCCTCCTGCAAGAACTATTGCGAGGACTTTTCTGGAAAGGTTGCTGGGATTGCGCATCATGTGCCTCCTTCTGGCGTCATTGAGAAAAAATTGTGAAGAAACAGGTAAAAATATTACCAGGAAACACCGTGATTGTCAAGAAAACAAAGGTTACATTTTTTGCTTTTTCAGAGCCATTTTCAGGGTTTCAAGCGAAAGGAGGGCGCACTTCATCCGGGTGGGAGAGAGCGAGATGCCGAGGAGTCCCATGACTTCCCCGGGCGCCAATGCAAGGGCGTGGGATGCGGTTTTTCCCCGTACATATTCCGTAAGGAGTGACGCCGACGCCTGCGAGATGGCGCAGCCTTCGCCTTGGAATCCGATGTCGGAAATCAGGCCTTTTTTTACGGAAATCTCGAAAGAGAGCCGGTCGCCGCAGGTCGGGTTCTTCGCTTCGCCGTGATGCGAGCAGGTCTTCAGGGATTTGAAGTTCCTCGGATTCCGATAGTGGTCGAGGATACGGTCTTGATAAGGGGATTCGGTTGACATAGGGAGGAGAGTTATAGTATTCTTTTTTTCGCAAGGCGTCTGTGCCTTGTATTGTTTTTTTACAAAGAGAGGGAAGAAAATGAGTGAGAGAAATTATACTGTTGAAGATCTGGCGCCGGAGCAAATATTCATATTGGTTCCGCTCCCCCATGAGGAGGAGGGCGATGGGTTGCGGCGGATGGCTGATGATCAACAGGGGGGCGACTGGATTCGGGTTATGAGTCTTCGTACGGAATGCGAACAGTCCGTACGACGGGACGAATCAGTAATCGTCATCTCATAAAGGGAACACGGGGAAGTTTTTTGAAGCGCATGGCACCATGCGCTTTTTTCTTACCACGCGAAACCGGATGTGTCTAGCGAGGGACTTCATAGCTATTTTGTAAATGTCTTTTTCGCCCTTTCGAGTCCGAGGATCAGCCGGTCGATGTCTTCTCCGGTCGTATAAACGGAGAAGCTTGCACGAGCGGTGGCGGGAATTTTGAGCGCGCGGTGAAGGGGTGCTGCGCAATGCTCGCCGGCACGGACACAGATGTTTTCCTCGCCGAGTGTTTGTGCGATGTCGTGAGGATGCACTCCGGCGAGTGTAAACGAGATGAGACCTCCTCGGTTGTCCGCGTCAGTCGGGCCGTAGACGGTTATTTCTTCTCCGAATGCGGCATGGAGTTTTTCAAGAGCGATCCGGGTAATGTCGATTTCATGCGCGCGGATGGCATCGATGCCGAGGCCCTCGATGAAATCTATCGCCGCGCCAAGCCCGAGAATCGAGGCGATATCCGGCGTGCCCGCTTCGAATCGGTAGGGAACCGGCTTGTACTGCGGAAGTTCGGCGCACGCGTCGATCACCATCCCGCCGCCGAGCTGATAGGGCGGAAGGCTTTCGAGGAGCGATTGTCTTCCCCAAAGTATGCCGACTCCGGTAGGGCCGAACATCTTGTGGCCGGAAAAGGCGATGTAGTCAGCGCCCAACTGCGACACGGATATCGCTTCATGGCCGACCATTTGTGCGGCATCCACCACGACTATGATGGCGGACCGTATTTTTTTAACCGTATCCGTGATCATTTCGATATCATTTCGTGTTCCGAGGACATTCGACACGGCGGATACCGAGAGAAGCGCGGTGCGATGGTCGATAATTTTTTCAAGCGACTCTCTCTCTATTCCACCCTCTTTCCCTATGGGAAGAATACGAAACTCCAGGCCCCGTTCGGCCGCGAGCCTCTGCCAGGGGAGGAAATTCGAATGATGCTCCATTTCCGTCACCACGATGTTGTCGCCTTTTCTCAAAGATGGCGCGAGCGATGATGCGAGGAGGTTTATCGACTCAGTGGTTCCGCGGGTGAAGATGATTTCCGAGCCTTGGGCTCCGATAAAGCGGGCAACCCGTGCGCGCGCAGCTTCCACCTGCTCGGTCGTGGCTTCGGCGAGCGGGTAGAGTCCGCGTCCGACATTGGTCGAGAGTGTTTCATAGTACCCGCTCACGGCGTCGATGACGGCCTTTGGTTTGAGAGCCGTCGCGGCCGAATCGAGATAGACGAGCTCCGGATGTTTTTGAAAAAGAGGAAACTCGTGCCGTATGCTCTCGTTGTTTGTCAGGGGAGCGGTTAAAGTGTCCATATATTTATGAGAGGGTGATACTGAGGGGATGTGTCAATCCGGATGTATCGGCATATCGCTCCAGGCGATGAAAAAAATCCCGGACCACTCCGTCGGCAAGAAGCGTTTCCGCTTTCGCCCGGTCGAGACCGCGGGTATTCATATAGAGTATGGCTTCTTCGGAAAGCGTGCCCGTCGCCGAGGCGTGTTCGCAGACCACATCGTTGTTCAATATTTCAAGAGAAGGGATAGAGATCGCCGAGGCGGCTTCGGAAAGCAGGAGGTTTCGGTTTTCCTGTTTCGCATCGGTATGATGGGCGGCCTTTGTTATTCTGATCAATCCCTCATAAGAGAGCGACGACGATCCGGAAAGGAGGCTCGTTACGAGAGCGGTCGATGCCGTGTGCGGAGCCGTATGGTTTTGGGTGATGCTCAGGGAAAATTGGTCGCTTTCGGTCCCTTCGAAGAGCGCGAAGACATGCGCCTCGGCTCCCTTGCCTGCGAGGATGAATTCGAACGCTCCTCCCCGATTGCGCATGAAAAATACGGACCGCTCATTTTCTTTGAGCGTAAATCGCGTTTTTTTCGAGTGCGTGATATCAGTGAAATTCATAGGGTCAGCCGATGGCGTTGCGCATTTCGAGATTCAGGAGGCGGTTGAGCTCGATCGAGTATTCGAGGGGAATCTCCCGGACGACAGGTTCGATGAATCCGTTGACGAGGAGTCCTTCGGCGTCTTCTTTCTTGATGCCTCTTGAGGCGAGGTAGAAGAGTTTGTCTTCGGAGATCTTTTCCACGCGGGCCTCATGTTCGATCCGGGCATCTTTGGAGCGGATCCGCATGGTGGGATAGGTATCGGATCGGGAGCCCTGATCGAGCAAAAGCGCGTCGCATACGACCGATGAGGCCACTCGTTTCGCTCCAGGCGCGACATGGACGAGGCCTCGATATGAGGTGCGCCCTCCGTCTTTGGAGATGGATTTCGAGATGATGCGCGACGAGGTATCGCTTGCCAAGTGCACCATTTTCGCTCCCGCATCCTGATGCTGGTTTTTCCCGGCGAACGCGATCGACAGCACTTCGCCGCGCGCTCCGCGTCCTGCGAGGTAGACGGCGGGATATTTCATCGTCACTCCGGAACCGATATTGCAGTCTATCCATTCCATGATGGCACCCTCTTCGGCGCGCGCGCGTTTGGTGACCAGGTTATAAATATTCTTGCTCCAATTCTGTACGGTGGTATAGCGGACGCGGGCGTTCTTGTGGACGAATATCTCGACTACCGCCGCGTGAAGGGATGATTTCGTGTAAATAGGAGCGGTACACCCTTCGATATAATGTACGGAAGAGCCTTCCTCGGCGATGATGAGGGTGCGTTCGAATTGCCCGAACCGTTCCGCGTTGATGCGGAAGTATGCCTGGAGGGGAAGCTTCACTTCCACATTTTTCGGAACATAGACGAACGAGCCTCCGGACCATACGGCGCCATTGAGAGCGGCGAAGGTGTTGTCGCCTTGTGGGATGAGGGTGCCGAAATATTTCTTCACGATATCGGGGTGCTTTTTTACGGCCGTGTCCATATCGCAAAACAGCACGCCTTTTTTGGTGAGCTCTTTTTGTATGCTCTCGTAGACGACTTCGGACTCGTATTGCGCCGATACTCCCGCAAGAAACTTCTTCTCCGCTTCGGGTACGCCTATTTTGTCGTAGGTATCCTTGATTTCCTGTGGCAGATCTTCCCAGGCGTTCGCGTTGCCTTCGGATGCCTTGAGATAATAGGTGATGTCTTGGAAATCTATCCCGGAAAGATCGGCGCCCCAGGTCGGCATCTTCATCTTTTTGAATGTCGCGTAGCTCTTGAGGCGGGATGCCCGCATCCACTCGGATTCATCCTTGGCATCGGAGATATCCCGGATCGTCTGCGCGGTCAATCCGCGCTTGGTTTTCTTGATCGAGCGCTCCGGCATGGAAAATCCGTACTTGTAGTCGAAATCGACGGTTTCTTGTTTCATATCAGATATTTTCAAAGCCCTTCTTATCGATCAGCGCGGCAAGGGCCATCGTGCCTTCCTTGATGATGGCGCCGTCTCGCATGACGATGACTTTGTCCACCGTGAGATATTTGAGGATGCGGGTCGAATGAGTGATGATGAGGATGGAGGCGTCGGGCATCCGATGTTTGGCTATGAATCGCGCGATATTGCGGAGCGCATCGACATCGACTCCGGAATCGATTTCATCGAGGATGCAAAGCTTGGGCTCGAGTATGCCGGCTTCGAGAGTTTCTATCTTTTTCTTCTCTCCTCCGGAAAATCCGTCATGGAGCGAGCGGAAGAGGAGGCTTTCATCTATGCCGAGCTCTTTCGCGTATTTTTTCGCTTTCGTCCTGAGCTCGAGCGCGTCGTCCTTGCCTTCGCGGGCGAGGCGGAGAAGATCGAGCACCGAGACACCCGGGAGGGGGAGCGGGTTTTGAAAGGAGAGGAAAACTCCGAGCGACGCGCGCTTCTCCGGCTTCAAGCCCCGTATCTCTTTGCCTTCGAGGAGGATGCTTGAGCCTCTTTTTACGGAGAAGTTCGGATTGCCGGCGATCGTGTGGGCGAGAGTAGATTTTCCCGAGCCGTTCGGTCCCATGAGAACGGTAATCTCGCCTTTTTTAAGGGTGAGGGAAAGTTTTTTGAGGATAGGCTTTGAGCCTATGCCGACTGAGAGGTTCTTGATTTCGAGCATAGCGTGATTTAATGGGTCAGGGAGTCGATGGTTATTCCTGAAAGCGTTTTCTTTATCTCTGCTTCGAGTATCCTCCACACTTCGTTTGCTTGGCAGTGGGAAACCACGAGACAAGGGAGGGTGCCTTTCGGCGTGGATGCGGCTATGTGTCGGAAAGGGGCGTCGAGAAGCGATACGGTATCCCAGGCCGTGATATCTTTCGGGGCTCGAGCGAGGAAATATCCTCCTTCGTGGCCTTTCTTCGAATGGATGAGCCCTGCTTTTTTGAGCTTCTGGAGAATTTTTTCGAGAAAATCTTCCGGAATATTTTCGGCAATCGCCAAATCATGCGCCGATACGGGCGTCTTCGTTTGCGCGAGGTAGATGATCGCCCTCATCCCGTAGTATGATTTTTTCGAGATTTTCATAAAATGGACTTATTTAGTCCGAATTGAATATATCAACTCCGTAAAAGCCTGTCAAGGGAAAAAGAATCATGCATGAGCCATTTTTGAACACAGATAGAGGGAGGGGGATCATGACGAATATATTGACGCTTACGAGCCTGAGTCGTATGATACGGAGAACTTCTTTATTGCCAAACAAAGCGAGTGAAACGCGAAGGATCGCCCTCATCCCCGAGAGGAGCGATGGCAATATCGGGTTCACTATTCCTTACTCTTCGCATGTCTCATATTCATCCTAATTTTTGGGAGCGCTTGCCGGCACCGTTTTTTGCGTTGGCGCCGCTTGACGATGTGACGGATGCCGCGTTTCGTCGGATTATCGCGAAGTATGGGAAGCCCGATGTTTTTTTCACCGAGTTCACTTCGGCGGACGGACTTGTTCATCCAAAGGGGCGCCGTGCCATCCTCCCGAAATTGTGGTTCAGTGAAGAGGAGCGTCCGATCGTGGCGCAACTTTTTTCGGCACATCCGGAAAAGATGCGGGAAGCGGCACGGCAGGTCGGGGAGCTCGGGTTTGACGGACTCGATATCAATATGGGGTGTCCCGATCGGGCGGTGAACAAGCAGGGGGCGGGAGCCGCATGCATACAGGATTTCAAGCAAGCGCAAGCACTCATTGTGGCCGCGCAAGAAGGCATTCGTGATTCGGGAAAAAAAATTCCCGTCTCGGTAAAAACTCGCCTCGGGTTCGACAAGGATATCTTGGAAACCTGGCTGCCCGCGCTCTTGGAAGCAGGGCCCCAGGCGATCACTCTTCATGCGCGGACGAGAAAAGAAATGTCGAGCGTTCCGGCTCGTTGGGATCGCATCGCGCGCGCGGTAGAGATAGCGAAGGGTTCAGGCACCCGCATCATCGGCAACGGCGATGTGCGGGATATCGCGCACGCAAGGGCGCTCGCGCTCGAAACCGGCGTGGACGGCGTGATGCTCGGCCGCGCGATTTTCGGCAATCCGTGGCTCTTCGATGAGAAAAAAATGACTATTCCGGCAGAAGAGCGGTTGGAGGTGATGCGGGAGCATACCGATATGTATGCTTCGCTCTTTGAGGGAAAGAAAAGCTTCGAGCTCATGAAGAAGCACTACCATGCCTACGCGAGCGGATTTCCGAATGCCAAAGAATTGCGCCTCGCTCTTATGGGTTGTGCGGACGCGGCATCGGTGAGAGAGGTTGTCGCGCGGTTTCTCGCTGAAAACTCACGCCGAACCAGTGCTGATACGGAGTGATTTCGTTGGGAAACCCCCCCTTGACTTTTTTGTCATAAGGAGGTAGCATTGACACACCTTTTTTCTGAGAGGACGGTGAAATGTATGAAAAAATTGATGTAGAACATAGCGTAGAAGTTCTTACTAAAATTTCGCAAGAAGCTCTTGCTATCGCTACGGAGCTTCGCGATTCCGGGGACGGACCGGAAAAAAAGGAGAGTCTCAAGATGTTTCGTCGCACGCTTATGGCTTCCCTCGCCAAGTGGAGCAAGGCGCAACGACATCCCATTCCGAACAGCGTGGAGGAAACGATCTTTCGCATCATCTATGATTCGCGAGCGGCTTCCGGGTTACCGGTGACCAGTCGCGCTCTTGTCGTAAAATTCGCAAGAAAGGCGACCGACCTGCGGATCCCACCCGGGAGCGACAGTCGCACCAGAGCGACGAAATTTTTTCAGATAATCGGTGAAAAAGCCCGTACGGAAATCGAAAAATTATTTCCAAATGAAGGAGAGGCTTCGGCATGAGCCTAACGGGAGGAATGATATCCCCCCGTTTTTTTATTGCCACGCGAAGCGAACGCCTGTTTTCTGTGCCGAGCAAGTGCCGGCACTATCTGGGTGTCAGTGCTCGTTATTCCCATTTCCCTTTTTTCCTGTTTCAATAGAAATATGAATATCGCCATGCTGCTTTCCGGGGGGGTAGATAGTTCCGTATCCATGCGGCTGCTTCAGGATGCCGGGCATGATCTCACGGCGTTTTACATCAAGATCTGGCTTGAAGAAGAGCTTGCCTTTTTGGGGGAGTGTCCGTGGGAAGATGATTTGAAGTACGCGCGCGCGGTCTGCGACCAAGCGGGCATAGAACTTCGCATCGTCAATTTTCAGAAAGAATACTGGCAAGAGGTCGTGGCCACGGTCATTTCCGAGGCTCGGGCGGGGCGGACACCGAATCCGGATATTCTCTGCAATTCCCGCATCAAATTCGGGATGTTCTACGAATCGTTCGGGCAGGATTTTGAAAAAGTGGCGACGGGGCATTATGCGCAGATTGAAGAACGGCATGCTCAGCAGGAATTTTTCTTGAAAAAGTCCCAAGATCCTATAAAAGATCAGACCTATTTTCTCTCCCGGCTTTCCCAGGCCCAGGTTGCGCGCGCATTGTTTCCTCTCGGCGGATATACAAAAGAAACGGTTCGCGTGCTAGCGGCACGGTACGGCCTTTCGAACGCGGCCCGCAAGGATAGCCAGGGGATATGTTTTTTGGGGACGATCGCTTTTGACAAATTCCTCGAGCAGTATTTGGGAAAAAAAGAAGGGAATATCGTCGATCTTGAAACCGGAGACATCCTCGGCAAGCATGATGGGTTCTGGTTCTATACTATCGGACAACGCCGAGGGCTGGGACTCTCGGGGGGGCCGTGGTATGTGGCGGATAAAAATATCGAGGACAACACGGTGTTCGTTTCGAATGACTGGCGGAGCGAGGAAATGGCGCGCGATGTTTTCGTAGTGAATGATCTCAATTGGGTATCGGGAAGCGCGCCGAAGGAAGGAAGTTTCTCGGTAAAAATCCGTCATGGGGAGAAGGAATACCCCTGCGCCATAACCTTCCTCGATGAGGATCGACTGGAAGTGCGATTGAAGGGTTTTGACCGGGGGATCGCCTCGGGACAATCCGCCGTATTGTATGATAATGAATACTGTCTTGGCGGCGGATTGATCATGTGATTTTTCTTACTTGTTTCATCGGGAAAGAGGGAAATAAAAAAAACCGACGGAATGCTGTCCGCCGGCCGTAGTGAGGGCTCGGTGTCATGATTTGAGGTGGGGCGGCTCGAGAAGGCGAAGCGTGCTTACGCCATCGGGACCTTCCTCGACAATTTCCACCTTGGCGACAACGGGGGAACTTGATCCGGGAACCGCCTGCCTTTTGGAGGAGAGAATGTAAATGAGGGTCTTTCTCGGAATGACCCCGTCTCCCTTTAGAGGAAGCATCTCGAACGAAGGAGAGAGCGAGTAGTGTTTTTTGAGTGAAAACTCGCCAATATTCGAGTAGATGAGTATTGTTTGCGGCAAAGATGGTGTCGACATGATTCGCTCCTGTGGTTTTGATAGGAAGATGGGGCAACCCATGATACCCCCGGTTGGTTGTAAAGGAAATTCTCTTTTTTTGAAAGAGAGGGTAGTATAAGAAACAAGCCGTTCTATGTCAATACGAAAAGAGAAAATCGATTTTTTTGAGAAACGCATCTTTGATTTTTTTTCAAAAGCCGGTCGTGAGCGCCTGCCTTGGAGAAAAAAGGGGGTAACCGCGTATGAGGTGTGGGTGTCGGAAATCATGCTCCAGCAGACGCAAGTGTCTCGCGTCATCGGGTATTATGAGAAATTTCTTGATCGTTTCCCGAATGTGGAGACGCTCTCGGGGACAAGTTTCGAGGAGTTTCTGCCTTACTATCAGGGGCTCGGGTATTATTCGCGCGGAAGGAATATGCTCAAAACGGCAGAAATTATCACCATGCAACATCAAGGAATATTTCCGAAAGAGGTATCGAAGCTACAAACACTCCCCGGTGTGGGTCCGTATACGGCAGCGGCTATCGCGAGCTTCGCGTATGGAGAGGAAGTCCTCGCTTGGGATACCAATCTTCGCCGGGTGGTCGGACGGTTTTTTTATGGAGCGAAGAATGCCGATATTCCGGTCAAAAAATTCAATGATTTCTTCTCCGTGAAAGCCAAGATCATGAACGCGGCGCTCATGGATTTCGGGAGCGCTATCTGCGTCGCGCGGCCGAAGTGCGGCATATGCCCGCTTGCTTCCCGGTGCGTGTATTTTTCTCAGGGAGGGAAACAAGAAGAACGGGCCAAGGCGGCGAAAGAGAGTATGTATGGGGGGATCGGACAAAAAATCGATTATCGAGAGGCCAGAGTATTGCTGTTCCTGCATGAGAATCACAAAAAGTATTATTCGTCTTCCGAGGCAAGCTACGAGCCGTTTATCGTGCCATCGTCGCATAATACCCGCGCCGGTATAAAATCCTGGTTCCGAGTAAAGTACGGGCTCGAGCTTTCAGTGCGTCCGCCGTATAAGAAATCGCGTGTAAAGGGATCGCCGACGCTTTTTGTTCGCGCGCAGATCCTTATGGGAGAAGCGGCTTTTCAGACCTTCTCTCCCGCGGAAGCAAAAACATGGGAGGCGGCTCACGAGGACTAGGAGGCATGCGGGTGTATGCCGGAACTCGTTGCTTTTCTTGCTGATTTCCGCTACCCTGAAGAGGAAAGATGTTTTTTTACTGAGAGAGTATGGCCTTCACGAATCTTAATACCTATTTTTTTCTCGGTCTCTTGGCGCTCGCAAGCGTGGGGATGTTCCTTATATTCCAGCCTTTTTTGACGGCCATTTTGGTTGCGGCAATTCTCGCTGTCCTTTTTGCTCGGCCGTACGCGTTTTTGAAAAGATTTTTTCACGGAAGCGAAATCTGGGCGTCCGTGATCACCTGTATTTTCGCCATCCTTCTCGTTATTCTTCCCGTATCCGTAGTATTCAGCTTGGCCCTCAACGAGGCGAATAATTTCTATCACTCGAACCAAAGCGCCGGCATGCTGGAGAAGGGGATAGTTCTTCTTGAATCGGTGCCTTTTCTGAATATCGATGTTCGGGGAGCGCAAGAAATCTCCGGATCTTTTCAGGAAATAGGGAAGGGGCTCATCGGGTTTCTTGGGGCGGCTTATCAGAGCGTCGCCGCGTTCGTCCTCTGGTTGTTCGTCGTATTCTTTTCCCTCTTTTATTTCCTTATCGATGGGAAACGGGCCGTGGGGTATCTTATGCGTCTTTCCCCGCTTCGCGATGAGCATGAGAGGCTTTTGTTCCAGAAATTCATCTCCATCAGTCGGGCGACGCTCAAGGGTACTTTGATCGTGGGGCTGATCCAAGGGCTTCTCGGCGGTATAGCCTTTTTCATCGTCGGAGTGCCCTCGCCTATCATTTGGGGTATTTTCATGGCGCTCCTCTCGCTCATTCCGCTTGTGGGCGCAGGAATCGTGTGGCTACCTGCAAGCATCATCCTGCTTCTTACCGGGAATATATGGGAAGGAGTATTCCTTATCCTGTTCGGTATCGGGGTCATATCGACCATAGACAATATCCTCCGTCCGAAGCTTGTCGGGCGCGATACGGAAATGCATCCGCTTTTAGTTTTTTTCGCAACGCTCGGCGGCATCTCGCTGTTCGGGATTTCCGGATTTCTTATCGGGCCTATCGTCGTATCTCTTTTCATGGCGCTCGCGGATATTTATTCGTCAGAGTATGCCGTGGAACTGAAGCAGTGCAACCACAACGGCAAAGTGTGATCGATCGATTACCCCGATTCTTTCTTGATCAGCGGATTTTCCCATTTTCCTTGCTATGATCTTTTCGGTAGCTTCTTTTTGGCAGCATGTTCCGGAAAATATCGATCCCGTCGTGTTTTCGATAGGCTCCTTTTCTTTGTATTGGTATGCGGTGTTTTTTCTTCTGGGATGGGCGGTGGCCGTGGGAATTCTTTTTTCTCGGGTGGCAAAAAAAGAAATTATTCTTGGCAAACAAGTGCTCTGGGACATAGCGCTTGTCAGTCTGACCTCAGCTATTATCGGCGGAAGGCTTGGATACGCAGTTTTTTATGATCAATCGCTTCTTTCGCGCCCTTCCCTTCTCGTGAGCCCCTTCTCCGAAAGCGGAGCGTTCGTAGGGATACGAGGGATGAGCTTCCATGGAGCCCTTCTTGGGGCGTTTCTCGGTCTAGGAATGATTGCTCGGAGAGAAAAAATCAAACTTCTCCCGTTGCTTGACTTCGTGGTCGTGGTGGCGCCTGTCGCTCTTTTTTTCGGGCGAATCGGAAATTTCGTGAACCTCGAGCTTTTCGGTCGGGTGACCGATGTGCCCTGGGGCGTGTATGCTCCTTCTGAAACGGTATTACGGCATCCATCCCAGCTCTATGAAGCGGGCGCGGAAGGGCTGTTGTTGTTTCTTATCCTCTATTCTCTGCGGAAAAAAGCATTTCCTGAGGGCGTACTCGCAGGACTCTTTCTTCTTTTGTATGGAATCTTCCGTTTTTCGATCGAGTTCGTGCGAGAGAGGGATCCGGGAGTATCAAGCGGTATCGAGGCACTGAGCATGGGCCAGGTGCTTTCGCTTGGCATGATCGCCGCATCGATCGGACTTTTTCTGTGGATATTTTCTCGAAAAAATGGTATGATGCATTTGAAGAGAACGTTCATGAGCTCCCTCGAAAAAAACGCTTGACTTGCAATATTTCAACAAGAGGACCTTGCGGGATTGCGGGGGAAAAGAAGTAAAAAACAAAGAACATTCTATGCGTATAGGCGTGCTTCCTGAAAAGAATCGTCAAGCGCCCCGCGTCGACGGCATGATTCCCAGGATCAGGGCAAACCAAGAACCACAAGAGAATATCGCGCATACGCAAACGAGGGAATTTTCCGCGACTATTTTTTCGCGGGGCAGGCGGTCGCGCGTGACCGTGTTTGCCGAAGACGCTTTTCTCTATCCGACGCATGCTTTGGCCGTACTTGGGGAAAGACCTCTTTCTTCATGCTCGATCCGCACCGTCGACGGACTGCGAAAATTTGGATATAGTGCTCCCTCAACGCCTCTTACGCGCAAGATAGTCTTCGCGCAGCCGACCAAAGAAATGGCGGCTTCCGTGGAGGCATATTTCCTTGGACTGGGAAACAATATCGCCTCCGGGTTGTCAGGATTTCGTCTGGGGCTTTCTCCCGCCCGCGCCGCTTATATTCCCTTGGTCGGAGCGATGACCCTTGGAGTCGTGTCCGCCTTGTTTTTGGAACATTCTTTCGGAGGACGAGTGCAGGCGGAGGAGGCGCGCATCGTGTATGTGGAGAGGCCTGTTTCCGACACGAAGGGCGCCGATATATCAGAAGAATCCACAAAAAATCTCGATACCGAAGCCATCCTGTCCGATCTTGGCATCGAGGACCCGAACAAGAAAGAATTTGAGAATCGTGTCCGAACGATGGTGAAAGGGTATCCTATCGAGAGCATGATTCCGGAAATTCTGGAACAGGATCGGAGCGTAGCGATGTTCCTTATCGCCATCGCAAAAAAAGAGAGCAATTGGGGAAGACGGGTTCCCGTACTGGAGGGGCAGGACTGTTTCAATTATTGGGGCTATCGCGGTATACGGAAAATGATGGGTACGGGGGGACATACCTGTTTCAATAGCCGCAAAGATGCCGTGGCAACCGTGGGGAAGCGTCTTGATACGCTCATAAAAAAATATGATCTTACCACCCCCGCCGATCTTATTTTATGGAAATGCGGATCAAGCTGCGCCGCGCACAGCTCGGAGAGTGTGAGGAAGTGGATCGCCGATGTCGATCTCTATTACAAGAAGCTGAATCTCGAAGGGGTCGAATAGCCTCGGGGGGATCAGGGAAAGAGGGAAACGGACAGAGAAATGCTGTCTTTTTGCTTTGTTATAAGCGAAATATGGAAATATCCTTTGACGGCTTGGTGAAAATAAGATAGAATGAAGCTTGCATCCTCAACGCATTTGAGCGATGAAAAGCCTTAATGAATACCTATGCCGGAAACGGAATCAGCAGTATCGCTTGCCGACGGAGACGATCATAAACGGAAAAAATTGCTTGGTGGCACGCCCCTCGCGCGTTCTTTGCGCCGAGCGGTTTTTGTTTCGGGAATGCTTTTTTCTTTGACGGCTTCAGTGTTCGCTCTCGCGCCTCCCTTACGAGAAAGAAGCGAGGAGGCGTCCATCGTGAGTCCGTCCCTTGATACCAAGAAAGCGCTTTGCGGCGTGTTGCTCGAGCAGGAATTGGTGGACTCGCTCACCGCCTCGACTGAGGCTCGTCAGTCGGGCATGTCATCGGAATGTTCCGAGTCCGTGCAGACAGAGAAGGTTGTCGTTTCAGATAATGCAAGCGACCTCGAACAAGAAATACGAACGATGGTGGCCGGGACACCGATAGAGGCGATGTCGCCCTTTATCGCAAACTATGATCGGGAAGTCGCCGGACTCTTGATCGGTATCGCGAAAAAAGAGTCGAGCTGGGGCGAACATGTGCCGGTCGATGCGTCGGGGAGCGATTGCTTCAACTACTGGGGATACAAATCGGCAGGAACCAGAGGGACAGCCATGGGGCATGCGTGTTTCGGCTCTCCCGAGGAAGCGGTGAGCGTGGTTGGCGATCGCCTCACTGAACTTGTGAATATGCGAAAAACCAGCAGTCCGAGCAGCATGATCATCTGGAAATGCGGATCAAGCTGCGCCGCGCACAGCCCGGAGAGCGTGAGGAAGTGGATCGCCGATGTCGATCTGTATTACAAGAAGATCGTAAAGCTCTAAGTCTAAGAAAGAAGGCTCGGGTACTGAAAGAGACTCATTTCCTGTGAGTCTTTTTTCTTTTCTTTCACTTCTCTTCCCCACACTTTCCTGCTATACTCCCACCATAACCCTCACTAACATCAACCCCCATGCCCCTCCGCCTCTCCAAGCACCGCGTCCTCCTCGACGGCATCCCGCTCAATGAAAGCAAGGCCTCCGACCTCCCTTCAGCCTCCACCCCCGACATCTGGTCCGTCACGGGCAACACGGTCCCTCTCTCAGGAACCGCCACCATCACAGGCTTCACTCCCGCCCCCCAGGCAGGAGCCAAACGGACCCTCCTGTGTACCGGGACTCCTTCCTTCACCCACAGTACGAACCTTCTCCTCCCGGGAAGCGCGAACTACACCGCAACGGCAGGAGACAGGATCGAAGTCCTGGCCATCACGACGACGCAGTTCAGACTCGCAGTCACCCAATCCTCCGTCCTTCCCGATGTCCAATTCGCAAAGGATGGGTCGGGGAATGTGACGGGACTCAAGAATCCGGGAGGAGGCGTCCACGCGACGCTCGGAACGAATGTCTTGACGGTAGGGGCTGGGGGGAAATATGCCACGATACAAGCAGCTATTACCTATATTTCATCATTGCCCCAATTTGTTGAAATATTTTCTGGCGATGCTGGGTTTGACCCAGGTTTTGGATCAGCAGTTACCGCATGGACAAGCAAGACATCTATCGTAACAAAGTCTGGTGGTATAGGCACACCTAATATGCGTTCCGACAAGCGCATATTCTTCAGCGTTGGAACAGAGCCAATTCTCTATCCCTTCTTTGGGGGATCAGCAGTTAGCATCCGGTCTGGGATGCGTAGATGTGGGGCAACTATTAGTGTATCAACCCCGCTGCATTGGTACACAGAAAACATGTATACGGTGCTCCTGCTTGATCGTGTTGTGCAGGAATCAGTTAATCTAACAGTGCCAGTCAATGTTGAGTTTACCAGCATCAATGAATGCGACTTGGCGCTGCAGCTCAAAACGGTGGCTGCCGTCACACACGGTAGGTTGAAGTTTTCCGGCGGAATCCACATATCTCGTGGTGACGATGCCTCGTATCAAACATTTTCCAATCAAAATGGCGGTGGGTGGGATGAGATAACATACCCGACCGGGAACGCCGTTATTATTGAATTAGAGCACATCACTATTCGGGCATCAGCTGCCGACATGTTTTCTCCCATGGCAATTGTTGGAAGTTTTAGCTGTAATAATTGTAAGGCATATACGCAGTCATCAGTTGCCTGGACACACTTCTTCAATTTTATGGCGTCTGGTGACATATCAGTAACTAATTTTGATGTGTTTGCCACAGTGTCGACAGGATTATCCCCAGACTTACGAATATTTGACTACTCGCAAGCTAGAAATTTTGAGGTTTCAAATCTGACAATCCATATTAACGATCTCTACGGGTCGCTACTATATGTTGGAGTTGTCTCACGCTTACAAGATTATGCAATTGGCTATTTTCAAGGGCTTGCAACTAATTACAGCCTGTCTGGTATTACCATTCTGAGCCCAAAAGCGTTACACGCAACTTTTACAGCAGTCATTGCCGACGAATATGGCGGTGGAGGTGGTCTAACGGCGGTTCCTATGGGCACTATTGTACACATCTCAAATGTAACTTTTTCGCCTTTTGTAGAGCTCAGCGGATATTCTAGACTCTACAGAGCGGATGCCGCTGGTACCCCTTCAAACACGACTGTTGTAGTCAATAATTGCGGAGGATTACGCAGTGATGTTTCAGCGCTTGGAACTTTGAAGAACAAAGGCCCAGGCGGGGCTATTTCCGTTTCATACTCAGCGACCGTTATACCCGACGCCAACATCGCCGAGGTCCACAATATCGGCACATTAACCGGTAATATCACCATAGCCGCGCCAACCAATCCGCAGACCGGCCAACGACTCACGCTCAATTATACCCAGAACGCGACTGGCTCTTGGACCATCACCTACAACGCCGTGTTTAAAGCTGCGGCGCCCGCTGTTGGTGGTGCAAACCAAAAGGGTTCCCACAGTTTTGTCTATGATGGCACGAACTGGGTGCAGACCGGGGGTCCGCTTGTTTGGTTGTGATGACCTGCATTTGCAGGTACCCGGATGGGCTGTTCTTGCTACGAAACTTACTGCCGATTTGAAGTTATAAAAACTTATAAAAATTAGTGGGTTATAAGTTCCCTTTTCTAGTGCAGGATTTTATGCATTTTTGTAATTTTAAGGTACGATAAGAGCATGACATGGATACTCTTCGCACTCCTCGGATATTTTTTTAATGCGCTTGCATCCGTATTCGATAAATTTCTCTTATCGGATGGGCGGATCGGATCTCCGCTTCTTTATGCTTTTTATACCTCGCTCGTGAGTCTTTTCGCGCTGGCTCTCCTGCCATTCGGGTTTCTCTTCGAGTTCGGAGAGGTGATGTTCCTCGGGCTTTTGTCGGGGTTTCTTTTTTTGGTCGGGCTCGTGGCTTTTTATGAGGCGGTGAAGCGAAGCGAGG
>CALMHZ010000082.1 GCA_937864125.1 uncultured bacterium | reverse complement strand
AAAAAATTTCGTGGAAAGTTCAAGCAGCTCTTTGCTCCGATCCGGCTCCTCGATCTGGCCGGGGGTAAATATCGAGGCCTTGCGATATTTTTTCAATTCCACCCCTGATTTCTCGGCGAGAAGAGCAAGCGCCTCCCGAAAATCGATTCCCTCTATTTCTTCCATGAAAGAAAACATGTCGCCCCCTTTCCCGCAACCGAAACAATGGAATATCTGCCGCTCTTCATTGACCATGAAAGAGGGCGATTTCTCGTTATGGAAAGGACAACATGCCTTCCAGTGCGCGCCTGACTTGGTCAATTTCACATATCCGCCGACCACATCGACGATGTTCAGTTTTGCCTTGATATCATTGATCGCTGTCGAATCCATATCGATAATCGAAAACCACTCAACTCAGACAACGGCGTCTCTCCGCGCCGCATACGGCACGCTTCCTTGTAAAAAATATTCCTCAAAAAGACATGTGCGCGAAAATGCCCTTCCGGCGGAGCCCCTCGTCTTCCGAAAAGAGAGGCGAAAGGCGCTATGCGCCGAGGATAATGACGATGTCTTTGGTATTTGTCTCTGATTGTTTTGGATCTGCCGGCAGCACCTTCGCTTCGGGATACTTTTTGACGACCACTGCCTTCAAAAGTTCGGCCGCGGCCTCATTTCCATTCGAGTAGTATATGGTGACACCCGTAAAATTGCCCACGGTATTCCCCACGGCGGTTTTCTCGTACCCCTCTTTTTTCAATATGTCAGCAAGCACGCCTGCCGATCCTTTGGCGCCGCCGCCATTCAGGACTGACACGGCAAGCGTCTTTTTGTCAACAGCAACGATAGGCGGTGCCGGAGAGGGTTGAGGGGTTCCTCCGGCAGGTTCCGTGGCCGGAACGAGCGCGACTGTTTCCTCGCTCGACAACACCGCTATCGACGAACGGGCATCCTGATCCCCCTTACTCCAAAAAAATCTATGTCCCAAATAGAACAAAAATGCGAAAATACCGAGAAAAAACAGTCCCACGAAGAGGAGAATCAGCCACCCCAGTACGCTATCGCGCCCTTTTTTCCCTGGTTGTCCCGTAGTCTTTGTATTTGTGGGGATAGTCGCTTCACTCATGAGCTCAAGATTATATTGTATGACCTGATACTTCTACTACATATGACAAGCCCGTTTCTTCTCCGTAGTATATCACACAACTTCACTCAAAGACGAGCCCTCATCAAGACCGCCTCATTTCCAGACCATAAGAAAGGCCCCAAAAAGGAGAAATAGGCTTCCTACGCCCGTCTTCCAGGTCAGAGGTTCCCCCAGGAATATGACGGCAAGAATGAAGACGAATACGACGGACAGGCGATCGAGGGCGGATACTCCGGTCGCGGGCCCGAGCTTAAGAGCCAGAAAATAAAAAAGCCACGAAAGCGCGCCTGCGATACCGGAAACCAGTATGAACCCGAACGCGCGACTATCTATGCTCGACAAAAGCTTCCATTTTCCGAGAACAAGCGCCGATCCGGTCAGAAAGACTGCCATGATCACCGCTCGAATAGAAGTAGCCAGCGTGACATCAATGCCCTGAAGGCCGATTTTCCCGAGTATCGCAACCGCCGAAGCAAAAAGTGCCGAGAGCAACGCGTACCATATCCAAATCTCCATAATGTCTAGTGTCCCTCATCTTCTATGGAATCGCTCTTACGAGGATGGACCGTATTCGGCTCATGTTCCGGGGGGCCATAGATCGAGTAAAGCTTGAGCTTTGCCTCAAGGGAGGTGTTTACGACATTATGCCTTGTTCCCGCGGGTATGATGACAGCATCCCCATCCATGACCGGAGAAGACGCGCCATCGAGGATAACCTCTCCCTCTCCCGCTTCGAAGCGAATGAATTGATCGTGGTCCGCGTGCACCTCTTCCCCTATCTCATCTCCCGGTTCAAGGGACATGACGACGAGCTGGATATTCGCCCCGGTAAACAAAACCTCCCGATAATTCTCGTTTTCCAAGGTTTTTTTCTCTATATTGTCCAAGTATGGTTTCATAAGCGTAGTATTACGGATTCAGTTCCAGTATACTCCATTGAAAAAAATAGGGAAAGACGCTCTCTCCTTGCCTTTTTTATCGCGGTCTTGTAAGATTCCTCATGTAAGTTTTCTTTTTGGTCCATGGCTCTCATTCGCAGGTGAAGGAGAACCATGCAGCGGAGAGGATCGCTCCAACCCAAATCGTACCAGAAGAAGGTCGTCTTACGCATGTAACAGACTCTCTTGTTAGCAAGTATGGCACAGAAACTTTATATCGGAGGCATTTCCTACAGCTCGACTGAGGATAGTCTCCGCGCCGCCTTCGAGCAGGCAGGGACCGTCGAATCAGCCAGCATCATCATGGACAAGATGACCGGCCGATCCCGCGGTTTCGGCTTCGTGGAAATGGCGAGCGAAGAAGACGCTGAAAAAGCGATCGCCATGTGGAATGGAAAAGAACTCGACGGACGCCGCCTCACGGTCAACGAGGCGCGCCCCCTCGAGGATCGCCCGCCACGCGATGATCGGCCTCGCTACTAGGGCGAAGCGGCTGTCAGCGAAACGAAACCTCTCCGCCTCAGCGGAGAGGTTTTTGTTTATAAAGAAACCGCCCGATGGAGCAGGCGGCAAAGTTCATGTTTACAAATTTCGATCCGGCAAGAAGGAGTCGCTAGCGACCCTAGTCATGGGCGAACTTTGACGACGATCATAGCTTTTCTTTCTGTCGGATTCGGTAAATGGTTGCCCGTCGGATAGTCGCGGACCGCCCCGTAGAGCACATCCTCATCATATCGATATCCTTCGCCTCGCCTCGTGCCCGGGTCATTCGTCACGAATTCCTTTGTCTCCGCGTCATACCCGGTCACGACGAGCATGTGATTGACCGGGCCTGGTAGCGTGAAATTCGGATTCCCCAGTTTTCGTCCGTTTGCCGGAACGATGAGCAGATTGCCATCAACAACCGCTCTTCGCATATCTTCAAGACTCATATCATATACGACATTGGAAGGAATTCCATAATATTCCTCGAGTATTGCAGCGGTGTCTTTAGCGGACGCGTCGATTGATTGTCCGAACTTCCCTTCACTGAAATCCGCCAAGGAGCGGACTTCCTTATCCGCGATTTCTGGCGTAAGTTCCGATTGTCGGAGAAAGGAAGCTACCATGAGGATAGAGGCCTCTTCGCACGCATCCGCGTACGGCGACGACCACTTCCCGCGCGGGGCCTGAACTGTAAAAGGAACATCGTCGAAAATGGTGGTCACGATTTCAACTTCCCGCGCAGGCAGGGCAGGCGCTGGCTCAGGTGATCGAAATGTCTCCGCGGGAGCCGGAGTCGGTGCTGTCGGTTCCTCCCAGGAAACTTTTTCCCGATGCGATACCGACCCGGAGAAAAGAAGCCAGGAGATACTCCCTATGCACACCATGGCAAAAAGCGTAGCAAATAGTTTCTTCATGCTTTTACTTTAGGAGGCCAGACAATGGCGGTTTTATTCGTTGCTCCCACTCGAGACGCTTGGACCATCCGATCCGCCGTACTTGATGCGAGAAGAGAGAGGGCTCTCAGCAGCCTTGGTCGACGAGCGGAGTGGCGAGGTCGATTGCGTTTGATAATGATTTCTACCTACTAAAAATTTTTTTGTTTAAAATCAAATAGGAAAGAGCGTAGATAATAACCGCATTCAGCAACACACCTCCATAGAAACTGAGAAATTCGACGACTGGCGGGTACTCGCCGAAGGGATCAAGGGCAAAAACATACGACCAAGGTAATCCGAATATTTGGATCCCAAATTGCCATTTGTCTCCACCAATAATCAAAATGACAACTAATAATAAGGTGAAATAAATAAGTACGGACCTTGTCGCTTTCAGGAAAGTTTTTTTCATAAGAGAAGAATAGAGTCTTTATTTTTTTCTATTCGAGGCTCTCGGGTCACCCTCGATAGTATGAGCTTGATGCGGAAAGGGAGGGATTTACCCTAAAGGGCATGAACTTCGAACCATTCTCATCATAGAAGCGAAAAAAGAATCGCACAAGGCGACTCTTTTTCACTTCTGCGGAAAGGGAGGGATTCGAACCCTCGATACCTTGCGGTATGCACGCTTTCCAAGCGTGTGCCTTCGACCACTCG
>CALMHZ010000081.1 GCA_937864125.1 uncultured bacterium | reverse complement strand
TTCCATATCGAAAGCAAATTTTATCACCTGGTTTAGAAATACTTCCATCCTCTCGAATGAAGGGGGTTGTATCACCATCAGTGTACCGAATGGGTTTGCGAAAGAATGGTTGGAAAATAAATACAATATTGAGATACTTAAGGCGCTTCATGTATTCGATCAGAATATTCATGCTATAAAATGCCTCATATCCGGCCCACAACAACACACGGCCCCTCCGGTAAAATCCCTCGACGCGATACAGCGGACGCCTGCCGTTCAAGCGTCACACATGCCTCATGCCCCCACTCCAAGCACTTCCCCTCATCCGCAGACGTTCAAAAAGGGCATAACCGCGATGTATCATGAGTCGAACCTTAATCCTCGGTACACCTTCGATGATTTTGTGATAGCGGAAAATAACGAGCTTGCTCGGGCAGCATGCTATTCCGTCTCCCAAAACTTGGGAAACGCCTATAATCCGCTTTTTATCTATGGCGGGGTGGGGTTGGGGAAAACCCATCTTCTTCAATCCCTTGGAAATGAAGTGAAGAGCAATCATCCGGAAAAAATTATCAAATATATCACCTCTGAGCGATTTACGAGTGAGCTTATCGACTCGATACGCAATCAAAAGGTCGATATATTCAAGGAATATTATCAGCAGATAGATCTTCTTATTATCGACGATGTTCAGTTTCTTTCCGGCCGTGAAAAAACGCAGAATGAATTTTTTCACATATTCAACGCCTTATATCAGATAAATAAGCAGATTGTGATATCCAGCGATCGTCCTCCGAAATCCATCCCCACACTTGAAGACAGGCTCCGCTCAAGATTTGAAGGGGGTATGATTGTGGATATCAGTCAGCCGAATCTTGAGACAAGAATCGCCATTTTAAAGAAAAAAATCGATGAAAAGTCAATTTTCATCGAGGATGCCGCCCTGCAATTCATCGCCGAACACATCACTCAAAACATACGGGAATTGGAAGGAGCTTTAAATAGGGTGATCGCCTACTCTGAGTTTTATAAAATTCAACCCACTTTATCGATGGTGGAAAAAATCCTCTCCCAACTTATCATCCAGGGAAAGAAAACGCTTCAGGTAAAAGATATAGTAAATGCCATAATAAAGCATTATACGGTGACGGAAGAGGATCTTATTAAAAAAGGAAGGAAAAAAGGGATATCGCATCCAAGACAAGTCGCCATGTACTTGTTCCGCAGCGAGCTCAATATGTCTTTTTCTTCTATCGGAGATTTTTTCGGAGGAAGAGATCATACCACCGTGCTCCATGCATTTGAAAAAATCAATGCTGATATAGAAAAAAATTTGCGTCTTAAGGGGGAGTTATCCGCGTTAAAAACCGAATTGTATCAAACATATAGTGAATAAATAGTGTATATCCTATGGAAATCTCATTTTATACGGCCCATGAACTGTGTATAAATATAATAAAAAAACATATTCACATGGATATCCTCAAAAAAATATCAGGAAGTGTACAAATATACTAATCAAAAAACTTTACATTCTTTTATAAATAAGCTTATTATGACCTTATCCACATCTCCACAGCACTAATAAGCATCTTTACTCTTTTATAAATTTATTTCTTTTCTTATTATGAAAATAGTATGCGTACAGGAGAATATAGCCCGGGCCTTATCATTTCTTGAACGAGCTTCCGGAAAGCAATCCACACTTCCAATATTGGGTAATTTTCTTTTGAAAAATGAAAATGGTCAATTGAAGCTTTCCGCCACAAATCTCGAAATAGGAGTAACTACTTTTGTGAGCGCGAAAATAGAAGGAGAAAGCCAGATAGCTCTTCCGGTAAAAATCATCAATAATTTCATTCATAACCTCCCAAGTGGCGATGTCGTTTCTATGAATATAGATGGAAATTCCGTTTCGCTTGAGAGCGGGGGGTATACCATGAAGATCAAGGGGGTGAGTCCGAAAGATTTTCCCATAATTCCTGAAAAAAAAGGCGAATATTTCATTATTCTCCCGGCACAGGAAATAAAAAAAGCACTACAAAACATTCTTCCTTGCGTTTCTTTGAATGATGGCCGAATCGAGCTTACCGGGGTCAATTTCCTTTTTACGGAAACGGAAGTGAATATCGCGGCAACCGACAGTTTTCGTCTTTCGGAATACACCCACAGCATTCCGCGTGCGAATGCTTCACCTCAATATTTGGATTTTGCAAAGGAAAAGCCCTCATTTATCGTTCCACAGATGCCTTTACAGGAGATAACGCGTATGATATCGCCGGAAACTGAAACGGTTAAGATTTCATTTGAGGAGAATCAGGTTTTTTTCGATATAGACGGAGTATTGGTTGTTTCTCGGATCATCAATGGGAAATATCCTGATTACAAACAGATCCTTCCAAAAGATTACAGATATGCCGCTATAATTTCTCGTGAGGATTTCATACGAGCGGTCCGTATGGCGAGCGTATTTTCTTCACAATCTCATGGGGAAATGACTCTCTCCCTCATTCCTTCAAAGAATGAGATAAGGATAAACTCTCAATCAGCAAACGTTGGGGAGAATGAGACCGTGCTCTCGTGTGAAATTTCTGGAGAGGAACCACTTGAAATCGTTTTCAATCCGCGATATATACTCGATGGGTTAAGTGTCATTGAAACAGAAACCGTTCATTTTCTCGCGAACTCATCATCAACCCCTATTGCTCTTAAAAATATCTTCAAAAAAGGAAGTGAGACAAAAAATGACACCTTTCTATACATAGCCATGCCTGTGCGAAAATAAGTTATTCTTAAAAATAAACTATAAAATAGGAGATCGTTTTCTCTTTGATAGGATGAGGGATGAATAGGTGATGAATGAGGGTGCTTTCTTGTGGAACTTGATATCAATATATGAAAAAACTTTCCAATTATCTTCCCTTGATTGGAAAACAATCAGGAAATACGCATGATGGTCACACAAAAAGGACTATCGATGAAAAAACGATATTTTTTCTTATGGGGAAAGTCATCTCGCTTCATTATGGTATTCGAGGAAGAGAGAATATATCCCCGAAATATTGGAAAGACGGGAAATTATTCCTTCTCGCGCAAAACTCATTATGGGCAGGAGAAGTGTGGGCGAATCGCGAATACATACGAACGAAAATAAATGAAGAAATCGGAAGCGATGTCGTTTCTGAGATAAAAGTGACCGAGCTCCTATAAAACCACTCTTATTTTAAGAGTGGTTTTATGTTGATCAAAGGAAAGGGGGTTTAAAACCTCACAGAAACG
>CALMHZ010000080.1 GCA_937864125.1 uncultured bacterium | reverse complement strand
TATTTTTGTGCGTCACGAAAAGATGACGGAGGCTTTCGAGGGGAATGTCAGTTTTTTCAAGCTGTGATAAGATGCCATTTCCCCCTCCGGCGTCTACCAGTAAGCCGACAGTATCATCTTGAATGTAGAAACAAGAATGGTAATACTTGGTGGCATCCGCCGCGCCGGTTCCGAGAAAGGTGATTGTTTTTGAATTCATGATTTCTAGGGTAACTCTTCCTGAAGCATTGTATCGATTAATTATCAAAGTGACAAAAATCCACGCGCGTGTGCCTGTGGGAGATTCATAGTGAATTGACCATTTGCAATGATTGAGACCCTCTTTTTTATTTCCCAAACCCCGACTTCGCATGAATTTCCTGCGGAGTCATGCGGACGATGTCATTCCAAGTGATTGCCGGGTGCTTTTTCCGAAAGGCCTCGACGATACGATAGCCGATGGCATATCCGGCCCAGAGAGGATACTCCTTGCCTTCGAGAAAAACGGGATAATAGAGGTCAGCAGTCCCGAAATATTTTTCAAGTTTTTTATACCAGTGTAAAGCTTTTTTTTGTGAGAGAGACCGTGAAGGCGAGTTGGTTCTCGTTTCGAAAAGAGAACCGACAAAACTTTCAGCAATTCCTTCGAATATCAGGTCATCGAGGAGTGTTTTGCGTTCATAGTGATTGTCCATCACCGCATGCATGAACTCATGGCAGATCGTTTCTGTCAGAGCGCGTTTCCAGCTTCTGGTTCTTTGCGGACTTACGAAAAGAAGCACCGTGTTCCGGTGCGGAGTATAGCCGGTAACGCCGTCCATATTCTCCCTGACAAACTCGCTGAAAGTAGGGAAGAGGAAAACATGAGAAGTGGGAGCCAAGACCTGGCCGTGGCACAATCCGATGGCTTTTTCGGTCACGGACAATAGCTCTGCAGTTGAGATGTTGAGTGATTGCGGATTTCCCGTCTCATTTTGACCAAAAATATTATATTTCAAATTTTCCTTCAGAGCTTGCTTGGTGAGAAATCCGGCATAGCCGATACTTTTTGAATCAGGGATGTTTTTGACGAGAGCAGCCAAAAAAAACTTCCCGGTCAGAAGTGATGGGGTATTCTGTGAGAAGCTTGAAACGAGCGATGATACTCTCCTTCCTGCCCGCCCTTATTCCTTTGTTCGCATAGCCTCCCATATTTTATAATGCGACAAATTTTTATTTTTTTCGCTTCCCGTGGAATTTTTCGTGGATTTCGCGGAGCCGCTCGTTGGTGACATGGGTATAGATCTGAGTCGTGGTGATCGATGAGTGTCCGAGCATGGATTGCACGGCTCGGATATCGGCGCCGTTATGCAGGAGGTCGGTCGCGAAGCTGTGGCGGAGGGTGTGAGGGTGCACATCCTTGAGGATGCCGGCTTTGACCGCGTAGTGCTTCACGAGCCGCTGCACGGTCCGATCGCTTATCCGCAGGCTTCCGTCCGCGCGGTTTTTTCCGAGTCCTTTCTTCGGAAGGCCGATGAAGAGGGCGGGGTCCATGTCGCTTCGTTTGTCGAGGTAGCGCTCGATTGCCGTTCGCGCACTTGGAGAAAGGAAGACGACGCGAAGCTTCGATCCCTTTCCTCGTATGCCGAACTCGCCTTTCTTGAGGTTGATCGAGTCTCGATCGAGGCTTGTCAATTCCGAGACGCGGAGACCCGCCGAAAAGAGAAGCTCGAGAATGGCTCGATCCCGCAGCCCCCTCAGGCCCTCGCCGTCCGCGGCGGAGAGCAGCTCTTGTATCTCGTCTAATTCCAAGAAATCGACCTGCCGATCGGGTGTTTTGCCGATATCTATCTTT
>CALMHZ010000079.1 GCA_937864125.1 uncultured bacterium | reverse complement strand
CGTGATCTCATTCTCGATCTCGCGGATATTTCGGAGATCGTTCCTCAAACGGAGTAGACAGTCGAACATGGCGAAAACACTGGCTCGCAGGAACTCGGCCCCGAACACGTCCGCCGCGAAGGGGCGCGTGGCCGCTCGCGCCGCGAAGGCGGCCGCCGTCGCGGTCACCGCGGCAGCGGCGGTCAGGGCGGTCAAGAAGGTCACCGGCAGGGGGCGCAAGTACGTTTATTTCTTCGGCAACGGCAAGGCCGACGGCGACCGCACGATGAAGGACCTGCTCGGCGGCAAGGGCTCCGGCCTCGCCGAGATGACCAACGCCGGCCTGCCCGTCCCCCCGGGATTCACGATCTCGACCGAGGCCTGCACGCTGTTCTACCAGGAGAAGCGCCGCACCCCCGACGTCGTCGATGCGCAGATGGTCGACAGCCTGCGGAAGCTCGAGAAGGCGGTGGGCGCGCAGCTCGGCGACGTGAAGAACCCGCTGCTCGTGTCGGTGCGGTCGGGCGCGAAGTTCTCGATGCCCGGCATGATGGACACGATTCTGAACCTGGGGATGAACGACCAGACGGTCGAGGCCGTCAAGGCGCGGACGAAGAACGGCCGCTTCGCGTGGGACAGCTACCGCCGGTTCATCCAGATGTACGGCAACGTCGTGCTCGAGATCCCGAAGGACAGGAACGTGCATCCGCATATCCTGAAAGAAAAAGCCGACACGAGCTATATTTTCGTCGACGGGCTCGGCATCGGAGATGTGGGGCATGTGGTCTTGCGGGACCGGCAGGCGCTCGCCGCGGACGGGATGGTGGTCGTCACCGTGGTCATCGATGGCCGGAAGAAGAAGGTCATCGGCAATGTGCAGATCACTTCCCGCGGCTTCATCCATGTCAAAGAAAACTTCGATTTGGTGAACGAGACCAAGCGGAAAGTGCAGGACATCATCAAGAAAAATACCTCGGAAGAGACCTCTCTTGACTGGGACCTGGTCCGTAACGAGATCCGCGATGCGGTCGGGCAGTTCCTCTTCCAGAAAACGGAACGCCGGCCGATGATCCTCCCCGTGGTCGTCGAAGTCTAAAAACGGAATTCCTAATTCCCAATAAAAAACAGGTCCAAGCGGGCCTGTTTTTTTTGAAAGTCGAAAGGGATGACGAGGATCGCTGTCACAAGTTTCGATGGCGTAACGCATTGCATAAAAAAACAGCGAGAGAATTTTCTCGCTGTTTCAGATTAGCCGCCTCGCTGCCTTATCGAGACGATACTGAGGATCACTTCGATTGATTCCTGAAGAAGAAGTTCTCCTCCGCTGCTCAATACATCCGCCAGGGCGAAGAGTTTCTCGATTACCGCCTGCTGGCTCTCGGTGATATATGGCGGGGCGAGTGGTATCGCTTCTTCGATTTCTTCAGATTCTTGTGGATTATTCCGGTAATCATTCAGCGATTTCTCGCTGAACAACTCGATGGTCCCATCATTAAAAAAAACAAGAAAAAGTCCGGATTCTTCCGACATTTTGCAACCTCCTGTAAAGAACGATATACTGATACCAGGTCACTTTCGGTGACTTCATATCCTATCACGATTCATATGGAAAGTCAACGGACTTTTTCCGGCATCCAGCCGTCAGGCAGCCTCCATCTTGGCAACTATCTCGGGGCGATACGCCAGTGGATCCCGCTCCAGGACGAGTACGAGGCGTTCTTTTCCGTCGTCGACCTCCATGCGATCACGGTCCCACAGGATCCGGCCGAACTCCGGAGGAAGACCCTCGAGACCGCCAAAGTCTACTTGGCCGCCGGCATTGACCCTTCCAAGGCGACGCTCTTCGTTCAGTCGCATGTCCCGGAACATACCGAGCTTCTGTGGATTTTGAATACCATCGCCAGAATGACGGATCTCGAGCGGATGACACAATACAAAGATAAGAGTGAATCAAAAGAAAATCTGGTTGGACTGTTCGACTATCCTGTCCTCATGGCGGCGGATATACTGCTCTATGATACAGCGGTCGTGCCGGTGGGGGAGGACCAGGTCCAGCATGTCGAGCTCGCACGGACGCTCGCCCGGCGGTTCAACGACCGCTTCGGCGAGACATTCACCATCCCGGAGCCGCGCGTGATGAAAGAGGGTGCGAGGATCATGGGGCTCGACGATCCGATGAAAAAAATGTCCAAGTCCGCCGCGAGCGAGTACAACTTTATCGCGCTTTCCGATGACCCGGAAGCGGCGAAGAAAAAGATCATGAAGGCCGTGACGGACAGCGGATCGGAAATCACCTACCAAGATGATAGGCCCGCGCTCAAGAATCTCATTACCATTTATTCGCTTCTTGACGAAAAGTCTCCCCAGGAAATCGTGGCGATGTATCAGGGAAAAGGCTATGCGGATTTCAAACGGGATTTGGCCGAAATTATTGCTTCGTTTCTCACCCGCTTCCAGGCCAGGCTCGCCCATATCTCCGATGACGATGCCATGAAAGTGCTTCGCGATGGAGCTGAAAAGGCTCGCGGGGTCGCGTCAGCGAAAATGCGGGAGGTAAGGGAGCGGATAGGGCTTCTGCCGTAGGGAGCACGGAGTCTCCCATTCTTGGAGAAAGATATGTATGCGTATGATCCGAGCTCTTCGATGTGATACAAAGCCTTGCCCCTTCGGATAGCTTGTGGGGAAAAATCGTAGGAATCTTGACACCATTGCCTCCAAGTGGTTTTGTAAGGGTAGTTCTTTTAAAAGGAGTATTATCATGAAGATGTTGCTTGCATATTTTTCCGAAATTTTGTTTCGGGCCGCGCGCTGGATCTTGGGAATCAGCACGGAAACGATTTTCCCCGGCGTACGGAAGGTGATCATGCGGGTAGCGGGTATCATCGAATACCAGATCGAGCTTCCGTATAAGACCGCCGAGGATGTCGCCCGATCCGTGAAACGATTTCTTGGAAAGAAAAACATCCCTTACGATGATGTGCATGGGGAAATCCGTTTGGTCCGCTCGAGGATGGACGGTTGTCCATGTTTCTTCGTCGCCGAAGATGGTGCCGTCAGTTTCTATACGGCGACCCGATTCAGCGGACGACTGCTCTCGCGATGGGATGGCTTTATCCGGGAGATGAAAAGAAGTCTGCCTCCGTGGGTGTGAGGCTTCCGCGGCCGTTCTCTATCGAGGACGGCCGCTTTTTCCATCGCTTGCGAGAAATATGATTTTGAGTATACTTTATTTTAGAGGTTTTTTCTTACTTTTGAGACTCAGCGGAGTAATATTTTAATGTCTACGCGTATGAAAAGCGACTGGAAGAATATCGATGAACTGGTGCTTGCTTCGTTTCGCGAAGTCGGCAACAGAATGGCGGAAATACTCCCCGATCTCATTGGGGCGGTCCTCGTTCTCCTTATCGGTATTTTTATCGCCGGCAGCATAGGAAGACTCGTGCACATGCTTCTTCGTTCCACCGGTATGGACAATCTCTTGTTGAAGAGCCCTGTCGGGGCCAAGCTCAATGTTTTCCCCCGGAAACGGTTTGTTCCTTCGGCTTTCATCGGGTGGCTCGTGAAATGGTTCTTTATCCTGGTGACGCTTATAGCGGCAACCAATGTCCTCGGGTGGACACAGATCAATCAGTTCTTGAATTCGGTCGTGCTGTATGTCCCCAATGTCGTGATCGCGGTCGTCATACTCGTCATCGGCTTTATCGCAAGCAACTTCATCCGATCCATCGTCGAAGTCGCGCTTGAGCGGAGCCCTCTTTCTCCCGAGGAACGGAAATTTCTCGCGACCGGGTCGGACTTCGCCGTAACATTGTTCGCTATCATGGCGGCGTTGATTCAGCTTAAAATCGCGGAATCCCTGGTACAGACCTTGTTTACCGGGCTCATCTTCGCCGTGTCGCTCGCTTTGGGCCTCGCTTTCGGTCTCGGCGGTCGGGAACATGCTTCCAAATTCATCGCTCGTTATACGGAACGGACGACGAAACCGTAGGAGGCAGGGTCTATCCTCCCGCGACTACATGGCGCGGAATCATAAAAAACAAGACCATCTCCATGGAGTGATCCTGTTTTTTAATCAAAAGCTTTTTTGAGTCTTTGTTTTCTTCCCCCTGTTATCTCCCGAGGGCGACTCACGCTCGGATGAGAGCAAGGAGCTCTTCTCGCTTTGTCCGCATAAGTTCCTCGGTTTCAGCTTCGAGGTTCAGGCGGAGAAGCGGCTCGGTATTGGAAGGGCGGATATTGAACCACCAGTCCTTGTATTCGACCTTGAGCCCGTCGAGCTCATGCTGCTTCCCGTCCTTGTATTTTTCACGGAGCGTCGCCATGATCGCGTCCTTGTCGTTTACCTCGCTATTGATTTCTCCGGAGTGGAAGTATCGCCGCGTCTTGGCGACAAGTTCGGAGAGAGGCTTCCCTGTTTCCGCCATGAGATTGAGAAGGAGGATCGCGGGGAGCGTGCCGGCTTCGGCGAACGCGTTTTCTTCGAAATAATAATGTCCGGAAAGCTCGCCCGCGAATACGGCGCCATCCGCGCGCATCTGCCGCTTGATGTTGGCGTGACCCACCTTGCATTCCTTGGCATGCCCGCCGTTTTCCTCGATGATTTCACGAACGGCGCGGGAAGATCGCAGGTCGTAGAGTATGGTGCTTCCGGGCTTCTTTTTCAGGATGATTTCCGAAAGAAGCGCCGTGGCGAGGTCCATCGGTATGAGTATTCCTTTTTCGTCCACGAATCCTATGCGATCAGCGTCGCCATCGTATGCGATACCCATATGGGACCCGGTCTCGATAACTTTCGCCTGAAGCTCTTCGAGCGTCTCGAGATTGAGGGGATTCGCTTCGTGGCACTCGAACGGATGAGTCAGGTCATCGTAGAGATTGATAACGGAAATATTTTCCTTGAACTGATCGTAGATCGGGAGTTCGAGGATGCCCATGGCATTCGCCGTATCTATCACCACGGAAAATTTTTTCGTTCCCATGTCGGCGAAGGAAGCGAAGTAGCTGTAATAGGCGGGCTTGATATCTTGTTCCCTCATGGTGCCTGTCCGTTCCGGCGTTTCAAAAATACCCGAAAGCGCGCGGTCGCGAATTTCAGAGAGGCCGCTTTCAAGACCGACCGGAAGCGCGCCTTTGAGCGCAAGCTTCATTCCGTTATACTGCGGGGGATTATGGGAGGCGGTAACGGATATCGCCATATCTACCTCGAGGCGGCTCGCGGCGAAATAGACCATGGGGGTAGTCACGAGTCCCAAGTCCAAGACATCGGCGCCGGCCTCCATGAGCCCTCGGGTGAGTTCACGGAATATCGCCGGGCTCGAATCCCGGATATCCCGTCCTACCGCGACCGTGCGGAGTGAAAAGTGCTCGACCGAAGCGCGACCGATCCGGTACGCGATATGTTCGTCCATCTGGTCGGGGTAGGTGCCGCGGATGTCGTAGGCTTTGAATATGGCGCTATTCATAGGATAAAAGAGAATAATTTCCTTCAGTATAGCAATAAAAACCGATGGCGTGAAGAAAGAAAGGGTGCGGCCCTTATATTTTCATATGAAAAACCGCCTCATTCGTGGATGATGGCGGTTTGTTTCTCCGTGGCGCTCTTAGTGGCGCATCCGGGACTGCATCTTATGTGGCAAGCGCTTTTTTGCAGGCCTGGGCATTCGCCAGGACTCCTCGGACATACTCTCGTGTGCCGGGATTCTGTCCTTTCGCAAGCATTTTCTGCGTGATACGTGGCGCATTGTATGCCGATATGGCAGCCTCGGTATCTTGTCCGAAAGCATCATAGTGCCTTCGTAAGAGTTTTGTGGCTGCAGGTATCGCGATGCTCGGCGTAAGTGCCTGGAGGACCGTCAGCCCGAGATCGATTCTCGTAGGCCGATGGAGCTGCATGATGCCATGCGAGTGGCCTCTGTCGCCTATGGCTAGAGGATGTCCGCCGCTCTCTTGGATGATGGTTCCGCAGATGTATTCTGGGGGAACTTTCGATTCAGCGGAAGCGGTCATAATGATCGCTCCATATTCATCGAAAATCCATTCCGCGCGGCTCACGAGGTCCCAATTGGCCCGAGGCTTTGTGTTCTTCGGAGGACGCACTCTTTTTTGAGCCGGAATATTCTTCAGGCTCACCTTGGGTGCGGGCTGCTTGTCCTGAGTGACTGCTTTCGCAATCGTCTCCGGAAAAGCATTCTCTATGACAGAGATTTTTTCCGGAGAAGAAGGAGTTGAAAAGTTTTCAAATGGCATGACGCCGGGGAGGACGAGTATCTGGCCTGGATGTATGAGATCCGGGTTTTCCAAGCGGTTCAGGCGAGTCACCTCGTTTATGAACCACGAGATCGCCTTTTTGCTCGATGCCCCGTGTCGCGTGGCGATCACCGAAATCGCATCGCCGGCCTCTACCTTGTAGCGCAGGGGCTTTTTTTCCGGCACATTCTTGATAGTGCCGGTTGATGAGGTTGATGAAGCGGGAATCGGTTTGATCACAGGTTCTTCGGCAAATGTACCATTTGCCGAGAACATCAGGACCGCACCGATCTCGATGATGAGGAGAATTAATAATCCCTCAATCAAGCTTATTTTTCCGTGGATTCTCACTTTGTCGCTCCTTTCTCCTTTGCAGGAAATAATCCAAAAATTGTCAAAAAACTTGATAAGCCACCATAGCAAATTTTTCTTCTTTTGTCAAGAGGCTAAGCCAAAAGTGGATGAATAGTGCCGCCCTTTTTCTTGATTTTCACGGGGTCGGATGATATGGTGAGGGGGAGACGAGACGCTTCTCTTTTTCTTTCATCGGGATGAAAGAAGAGGGGGGCGTATCTTTTTTCTTATAATGGAGCGTATTTCCTCTTTGGTTTCAATGTATCTCTAAAATTATTCTTATGAAAGCAGGCATCGTCGGGCTCCCGAATGTCGGAAAGTCCACTCTTTTTTCGGCGTTCACCAAGAAGCACGTCGACATCAGCAATTATCCATTTTGTACCATAGAGCCGAATGTCGGGGTGGTCGAAGTGCCGGACGGACGGCTCTCGAAGCTCGCCCTTCTTTCGGGGAGCAAAAAGATCATTCCTGCGGTGTTCGAGTTCGTGGATATCGCAGGATTGGTCAAGGGCGCCTCTACGGGTGAGGGCCTTGGAAATAAGTTCCTGGCGAATATCCGTGAAGTGGATGCCATCGTGCAGGTGGTGCGGGTGTTCGAGAATGGCAACATCGTCCATGTGCATAACCGCGTCGACCCCAAGGAGGATATCGATATCGTGAATACCGAGCTCGTCCTCGCGGACCTTGAGACGGTCCTTAAGCGCAAGGAAAAGACCATCAAGGAGACCCGGGCCCGTGTCAAAGGATCTGAGCAGGAAATGAAATGGCTCGATGAAATCGAAGCGGTCCTTCAGGATGGACGCCTGGCGAATACGGTTTCGCTTTCCGGCGATGAGAACGAATCCGAAAGATTCATGAAGGGGCTTTCTTTGCTTACGGCGAAGCCCTTCCTGTATGTGTATAACATGAGCGATATCGATGCCGCGTTGCCAACGGACCTTGCCTCCCTTCCGCATGTGAGGCTCGACATCAAGCTCGAAGAAGAACTCGGGACGATGACGCCGGAGGAAGCGGGCGAACTCGGTATGGTGACGCATCTCCCCGACCTTATCCGTGAGGCGTATTCATTGCTCGGACTTGAGACGTTCTTTACGACCGGAGAAGCGGAAACCCGGGCGTGGACGATCCGGCAGGGATCGACCGCTCCTCGGGCGGGGGCCGCCATTCATGGGGATTTCGAGGAAAAATTCATCCGAGCCGAAGTGATCGGCTGGGAGGCTCTTCTTTCGGCCGGGTCATGGGCGGCCGCGCGCGAGCAAGGGAGCCTCCGGCTCGAGGGGAAAGAATATATCGTTTCGGATGGCGATGTGATCGTTTTCAAGATCTAAGAGGATTTTTAAAAACAGGGCGACAAACTGCCATGTTTTGCATCTTGACGAGCTAGAATCAGCAGTCTATAATGGTGAGTGCTAATCAATCATCGCGCGCAGATATAATTTATTTATCATAACCTTATGGCAAAACAGATCACTTACAGCGAGGATGCCCGCAAGCGGATCAAGGTGGGGGTGGACAAAGTGGCGAACGCGGTACGGGTGACGCTCGGACCGAAAGGACGCAATGTCATTTTGGGAAAATCATTCGGAGGTCCCACTATCACGAACGACGGGGTATCGATAGCGAAGGAAATCGAGCTCTCCGATGCGTATGAGAATCTCGGAGCCGAGCTTATGAAGCAGGTCGCCGAGAAGACCAATGATATCGCGGGGGACGGGACGACGACCGCGACGGTTGTCGCCTCCGCCCTTATCCGGGAGGGGCTCAAGTTCGTCGAGACCGGAATCAACCCGATCGGTATCCGCCGCGGCATGGAAGGAGCGCTCCTCGAGGTGACCGCCATCCTTGAGAAAAATTCGAAGAAAATATCTTCCAAGGCCGAAATCGTCCAAGTCGCGACCATTTCCGCGGAATCCCGCGAGATGGGGGAGATGATCGCGGATGTCATAGACGAGGTGGGGGCCGATGGCGTCGTCACGACCGAGCAGTCGAACACCCTCGGCCTGTCCAAGGAAGTGGTGGAGGGCATGAATTTCGATAAAGGCTATATCTCTCCTTACATGATGACGAGCGCGGACGCGCAGACGGCGGAGGTGAATGATCCGTACATCCTTATCACCGATCGCAAGATTTCGGCTATCAATGATATCGTGCCTATTTTGAACGCGCTGGCCCAGGCCGGGAAAAAGGATGTCGTCATCATAGCCGAGGATGTGGACGGAGAAGCGCTCGCGACGCTTGTTGTGAACAAGCTGCGGGGCGTACTCAATGTTCTCGCGATAAAGGCTCCGGAATTCGGGGATAATCGCAAGAACATGCTCCGCGATATCGCGATTCTGACCGGCGGCGAAGTGATCTCCGAGGAGACCGGCATGAAGCTCGACTCGACGACCATAGCGCAGTTGGGACGGGCCTCGAAAGTCATCTCGACGAAGGATGACACGACTATCGTCGGCGGAAAAGGGAAAAAGAAGGATATAGACAGCCGCGTTGCCTCCCTTCGATCCCATATTGAAAACACGGAAAACGAGTATGATCGGGAAAAGCTCAAGAAGCGCATGGCGAAACTTTCCGGAGGAGTAGCCGTGATCCGCGTCGGCGCGTCGACGGAAACGGAGCTTACCTATATGAAGCATAAGATGGAAGATGCCGTGAATGCGACCAAGGCCGCGATCGCGGAGGGTATCGTCGCGGGCGGGGGAACCGCCCTTGCCAAGGCCGCTTCCCTCGTCGCTTTGTCGCGATCCAAGAAGGAGTATGAGAGCCATGAGTACAAGGCGGGGTACGAGACGCTCCTTCGCGCGCTTTCCGATCCGTTGCGGCAAATCGCCCTTAATGCGGGGGAAACGGATCCGGCCGTGGTTTTGGCCAAGGTGGTCGAAGAGAAGGGCGTCAATTTCGGCTACAACGCGGCGCTCGATACCTATGAGGCAGACATGATAAAGGCGGGAATCATCGATCCTTTGAAAGTGACCAGGACCGCGCTCGAAAACGCGGTATCGATCGCGGCGCTCCTCCTCACGACCGAAGCGGCTATCGTCGATATTCCGGAAGAGAAGAAGGAGAGGGGAAATCCGGGGATGGATATGGGCGGCATGATGTAACCCCTGATTCTCAGTTGTCTTTCTCGTTGAGATACAAAAGCCACCTCTTTCCGGGGTGGCTTTTGTGGTATACTAAGAAGCGAAGTCGCAGACAAAAATGATGAAAAGACAAGACTAAAGACAAAAATATGCGCATCACCGATGATCAATTGAAATTATTCCTCGCCGATTCGAATATCATTCCGAAGGACATCCTCGATAAGGCCGAAAAAGAGGCGGTCATCAAGCAGAAACGATTAGGTTCAATCCTGCTTGAGCAGAAGCTCGTATCCGAGGCGGAGCTGCAGAAAGTCTACGCGTATGTTTTGGGCATTCCTTTTGTCGATCTCACCAAGGAAGCGGTTCCTTTGGAAATTCTGCAGATCGTTCCGGAGCCGATCGCCAAGAAGTACAACATCGTTTCTTTCGAAAAGAAGGGACAGAATCTCAAAGTCGCGATGCTCAATCCGGAGGACCTTCAGACGATCGATTTCATCAAGAAAAAAAGCGGACTCAAGATCATCCCGTGTTTGACCACCAAGGAGAGCATCCAGGCGACGCTTCGTTCGTATGACAAGAGCCTCAAGGCGGAATTCGGCGACTTGCTTGAGATAACGGCGGAAAATCCGAAAGAAGGCGAAGATCACGGAAGCCTGGAGCAGATGGCGACAGACCTGCCCGTGGTTCGTATCGTGGATACGCTTCTTAAGCACGCGATGCTGCAGTCCGCTTCCGATATCCATATAGAACCGAGCGAAAAAGAGGTTTTGGTTCGCTATCGCATAGACGGGGTCTTGCATGACGCGATGACCCTTCCGAAGGACGCGGCAACCGGCATCGTCGCTCGGATCAAGGTGCTTTCCAACCTGAAGCTCGATGAGCACCGCCAGCCGCAAGATGGGCGCTTTAAGATCGAGAAGGATGACTATAGGATATCCTTCCGCGTATCGATCCTGCCGGTGTTCGATGGAGAGAAGATAGTGATGCGTTTGCTGGACGAGTCCTCGAAGGGGCTTACGCTCGAGAAAATGGGTTTGGGCGGCCAGTCCCTCGAACTCGTGCACCGGGAAATAAAAAAACCCAACGGCATCATCCTCGTGACGGGTCCGACCGGCTCGGGGAAAACGACGACCCTCTATACCATCATGGATATTTTAAATACGCCGGAAGTGAATATCTCGACCGTCGAGGATCCGGTCGAATATCGTATGCCGAGGGTCAACCAGACGCAGATCAACCCGAAAGTTGGCATGACATTCGCCGCCGCTTTGCGCTCCTTGCTTCGCCAGGATCCGGACATACTCATGGTCGGAGAGATTCGTGACGAGGAGACGCTCGAGATCGCTCTTCATGCGGCGATGACGGGGCACCTCGTGCTTTCGACGCTTCACACAAACAGTGCGGCCGCGACCCTTCCTCGGATGCTCGATATGGGTGCGGAGCCGTTTCTTATCGCTTCCACCGTGAATATCATCATCGCCCAACGACTTGCCCGGAAGCTCTGTCAGGAGTGCAAGAAACCGTATGAGCTCGATTCGGATGAGGCGGCCGCTCTCGAAAAGAGCATCGACAGCGAAGACATGTTTTCATATCTCAAATCACAGAAGGACCTTGAAGGACTTATCGGTTCGCATGCATCCTTCGACAAGCTTACTTTTTATAAGCCGGTCGGTTGCGATCAGTGCGGAGGGGAAGGATACCGCGGACGGGTCGGCGTCTACGAAGTGCTTTCCATGGAAACCAATATCCGAAAGCTGGTGACCCAATCCGCGACTTCCGAGGTTATCGAGGCCGCAGCCAAAGAGAACGGCATGTCGAAAATGTCCGAAGACGGATTTGCTAAGGCGCTCCGGGGAGTGACGACCATAGAGGAGATCCTTCGGGTAACCAAAGAGTAGGCCCGGGCGGTGGCTGAGTATGCAGGCGGAAATTCCGGATGGTTCACCGGGCTATCGATTATTGTTTTGAAGTAGTCCTTCAAGTTTTATCGTGGATACGGCGTTTTGTGTCGATATCGCAAGGGTGCCTCCCGAAGCGTCGAGAGCGCATTCCTCGGCTTCTTCGAGGCTCGGGGAGAAGATCTGTTTTTGGATCGTCCCGTTTTCATTCATAAGAAGAACTCGCTTTCCCCGGGCGTCGACGATTGCGAAGATGGCGGGCAAATCGGGGTTGGCACAAATCGCGGTTATCGAGAACGGATCTGAGGGACGCTCAAAGGAGAATTGAGGAGAAGGCTTGCCCTTAAGGAAGGCCAGCAGGGAGGTCTCGTTCGCGCCGTAGATATGTTCGCTTACGGCTAGGAATCCCGTGTCTTTCGGAAACGGTTCCTTGTTCCAGATTTTCCCTTCGCCGAAACCGCCTTCTGCGCGGGGGAAGCGGTACACCATACCCGTATCTTTTTCAAGGAAATACACATAGGTGAGGAAGGACCCGATGCCCCCTGGGGTAAATGCCGGGGGAAGGCTGATGGCATTTTTTACAAAAGTCTGATTTGAGGGGGCGAAAGCGTAAAGGCTGTTATCCTGCGTCAGGATAAAGATGAGATTGAGGTCATTCATGGCAACCGCGTATTTCAGGCGGCTTGCATCCGGAAATGGATAGAGCGCGTTGCTTTCCGGATCAAAAATATGTTGCTCGGAAAGAACATACAGACGGTTCTTGAGGAATACCGGGGTAAGAGAGGTGGTTTCTTTCACGGGAACCGGGGTGAGTACCGCGGCTTCTCCGCCATCCTCTTTCTTTTCCGTCGGAGAGGAGGCTGCGGTATTTTCGTTAATTACCAAAGCTTCTTTCGGTGCGATAGCGTTCTTGTTGCCCCAAAGAGCGCTCGCCGAAAGGGTGAGGAGAAAAGCGAGACTTGTCATGATGACAATCTGTCGTTTCGGGGATTGCTTTCGAAAAGATCGCGCTAAGAATGCGCCGAATCTTACGTTGCGGTCGCGCGCTCGAAGCGCAAGGGGGAGAAGGTATGAATGCCAACAGGCACGGGCGAAGAGCATGATCTTTGTCCCCATGTGGCGCGCTCTACGCCCTACGGACCGCAGGGAGCCACGCGCCACTTCTTGAACATGCGCTGAGTCGGGGAGGGGAAAGGGTACGCGCGCGGGAATGTGTATGCTTGATAGTTTCGGCAACCGCAAGAACTTCTTTCCCGAGGGTGAAAGCGGCATTTTTTGCAGCTTTTCCCCGGTAGCTTGAGTGGGCGTTGGAGCGACGGTGGACGGCGTGCTTTTGAGAGGGCGCGCGACACTTTTCTTCACATTTTGCGTTGCTTTTTTCGTGCCCTGGGAAATAGTGTCGAAGAGCGATTGAAGAAGCTCTTTTGATCCGCGCGTGAGCTGTTTTTTTGCGGTCTCATACTGGTCCAGCCGATCTTCGAAAAACCATCGGAGTTTCGTCACCATCGGATGCTCCTCGTGTTTTTCCGATATTTCGCCCCGGATATAGATTTCTCCAAATCGGTTTTTTGTTTCTTTCTCTTCTCGGCTTTCAAAAGCGCGGATGTCCGTAGTAAGTTCCGCGGGTATGTCGTCTTGGAGGCTCGCGCTTTGCTCTCTTTTCTTTTCCTCGAATGCTTGCGCGCTCCACGCGTTGATGGTGTCTTTGCTCCGATGCTTTTCCCGTTTGATTTTTTTCGTTTCGCTTGCGTCGATAAATTTTTCTTGGGCCTCGAGCATGACGACCGCCCCCGCTTTCAGCTCATTTATCATCGCGGTTTCGAGGAATTGGGAAAACTTTTTCCCGACACCGATGCGTCTCGCGCTCCGCTTGAGCTCCTCATGATCGAAAAGGGTGAGAAGTTCGGGAGAGGCGAGAAGGACATAATCGCCGGCATTGAGCCTTCCTGTGGAGATTTCCACAAATGTCTTAAGCGGATGGAAACGCGCTTCTTCCGATGCCAAGCCGTCTCCTATATCGGAAAGCGATCCTTCCCGAAACAAGAGGATGGCGCCTTCTCCCGTGACGGAAAAATGAATCGTGTACTGTTCGATGGCCGCAATCGCGCCATGGAGATTTCCTATCCACTCCGTCTGTCCATTTTTCACCAACTCTGAAAGGACGACATTCATCTTATGAAGGGTGGACTCGAAGCTCTCGATGGATCCGCGGCGGGGATTGATGAAGTATTCTTTTTTGGCTACGGAAGCGAGGGTATTTACGATATAGGCGGAGGATTCCGATTTTTCCGAGACAGAAAATACCCCGACCAAAGTTCCGAGGCTTTCTTGGGCTATGTTTTCGGGTGCCGCAATGAACGATTTTATATAGGGTTCGGCGGATCGGCTTCGAGCGACAGAAATATCCGTCGCATGGATATCAATGCTTGCGAGCGGCCCTTTTTTTCGGTGTTTGCTTTCAGGCATAAATATATTCCAGTATATCATAGTTTTGGCAGTCTGGTATTTCCTTTTTTGGCTCATTTTTGACTTTTAAGCTCGGGTTAAGTAGAGTGGAAGGAGATTGAATTTCCTTAGAGCATGATCGTCTATGTCTTTTGCTATTTTTGAGTCCCTTTTCGGTTCCAAGGCCCGTGCTCGGCTGATTCGCTTTTTTATCCTGAATCCCGATACCGATCATACCTCCGCGGACATCGCGGAAAAAACCCTTTTGCCGCGCGTCGAGGTGTCGCGAGAGCTTTTGCGCCTGAAAAAAATGGGATTCGTGAAAGAGCTGTCACGGAAAAAGATCCGATCATACCAGATGCATCCGACCTTTCCTTTTTTCCCCGAATTGAAAAGCCTGGTGTCGAAATCGAATGTGAATGTGCCGAACCAGATATTTCAAAAGCTTCGATTGGTGGGAGAGGTCAAGCTCATCTTGATAAGCGGGCTGTTTTTAAATCATGTGAAAGGCAAGGCTGACATGATACTGGTCATCAACAATGTCCACCGAACCAAGCTGCAGGCCGTGATAGCGAAACTCGAAGCGGAGATCGGCCGGGACATCCGCTTCGTTCTCATGGATGCCGAAGACCTCCATTATCGCCTGAATATGCTGGATCGATTCCTCATCGAATTCCTCGAAGGTCCGTATCAGGAAATTATCAACCGGGTGCCGGAGCTCAAGCGCTTCATCTCAGGCTTGAAAAAATAACGGAGGCTTGGAATCGAGTCGTGACACGAGTCTCCTGCCGTGCTCTCGCGCCATCGAATTCATATTTCAATCCTTCCTGCTTATGACTTCCATCATCTTTCTCATCATCGGAGCGGTAGTCCTGGTCTCTGTCGGATTTTTTTTCATGCGCGAGATTGGCCGCAAGTCATTATCTGATCAGCAATTTCTGCTCGATCGCATGGAAAAGCTTGACCATAGGATGGGAGCCGAAATGCATCAATTCACGACTTCTCTCTTGAGCCAGATCGGAAATTTCAATACTGATCTTAACCGGAGGCTTGGGGATAATACGAAGCGTCTCGATGATCGTCTTGGCGACGCGTCGAGATCCTGGGCCGAGGTCCGTGCCGCGCTTGCGGATGTGAAAGCTTCCAACCAGCAGATTTTCGAGGTCGGGAAAGAGGTGGCGTCGCTTCAAGAAATCCTCAAAGCCCCCAAACTCCGCGGAGGCTTCGGAGAGCTTATGCTGCAAAACATCCTTTCGCAGATGCTTCCGAAGGAGCACTTCGTCTTGCAGCACAGCTTCAAAAGCGGAGAAACGGTGGATGCCTTGATCCGGATCAAGGGCGGCGATATCAGTGTCGATTCCAAATTTCCCCTTGAAAATTTCAAGCGGATCGTGGAGGCGACGGGGGACGAGGAGCGGAAGATCGCCCGGAGACAGTTCATCGTCGATGTCAAAAAGCATATCGATGCGATCGCGACGAAATACATATTGCCGGAAGAAGGAACGCTCGGCTTCGCCCTCATGTACATCCCGGCAGAAAACGTGTACTACGAAATCATCATAAAGGATGGAGAAGAAACCGGCCTTTCGCCGTATTTTTTCAAGCACAAGGTCATTCCGGTTTCTCCGAACTCGCTATACTCATATTTGCAGACGATCATGATCGGTCTTCAGGGCATGCAGATAGAAAAGCGGGCAAAGGAGATATTGGGACACCTTGAACGGCTCTCCATCGAGCAGGGAAAATTTTCCCGTGAATTCGAGGTGCTTGGAAGCCATATCGGAAACGCGCAGAAAAAGTATGAAGACGCGGAAAAACGCCTGGGAAAAGTCGAGGATCAGCTGGGAAGAACGCAGGCCTTCTCGCATATCGACGATATCCCCGAAACGCCTCTGCTTCCCCATATCGTCGAAAGCGATGAACAATAAGGAATGTCTATGAATTTCGGATTGCAGATGAACCAAAAAATCCGCTTTCTTTTCTCGCGATACCCCCGCGCCGGGCTGCTTGCGGATGATGAGGGCGTGCTGTTTTGGAACAATACGCTTGTCCGAGCCTCGCTTGCCATCGGGCTCTTTTTTCTTTTGCTTACCGTCATTTTCAGCTATCTGTTTGTGGCCCGGGGCACACAAGACATCATCGTGCTTCATTATAACGCCTACTTCGGGGTCGATATCGTCGGGAACCCCTGGCAAATATTGCTCCTTTCAGTCGGTGCCGGAGCCTTTCTTCTTATAAATGGCATGCTCGCTCGAAAGCTCTATGGGATGCACGAACGGGTAGCGGCGTATATACTGCTCTTTTCATCGATATTTGCTTCAATTTCGGCCTTTGTCGCGATTTCCGCCCTTATTTTTATCAACTCCTGATATATGATTCCTTCTCGAGCCGATCACTTGCAGCCGGCGTCAGCGTTTTCGTTCCCGGACCCGAAGGTAATGGGCGGGAGAGCCCGATTCGTTCAACGCGCGTGTGAGATTGTTCCCGGAACGCTTACCTGGGCTACCATCATCGGCATGTTCGTCGGATCGTGGCTGGTGCCTATTTGGGCGGCGGTCTTCGTCATCGTATTCGATATCTACTGGATATATCTTACGGTGTATGTCGCCTTTTTTTCCACGCTGGCGTACCGGAATCTGCGCAAGGGAATGCGGGTGAATTGGTGGGAGAGGGTCGTCCGGGTGAAAAATCCAGGCGCGTATCGCTCGGAGCTTCTCGATCGAGCCAATCATCTCTCGTTGATGTTGAAAGAAGAGCGGCTTTCTTTTCGTGAGCGTCGTATCGTCCGAAAGGAACGGCGGGCGCTCGAGCGCTATGCGAAGGAGCTCAAATCGCTTGAAAAAATCCAAGAGAAGATACTTGATTATCGGGATACCATCCATGTCGTGCTTCTGCCTACGGCGAATGAGGGACCTGAAATCATCGAGCCCGCACTGCAGTCGATCGCCGATTCGAGTTTCCCCAAATCCCAGATCATCATACTTTTGGCGACAGAAGAGCGGGAACCGGAAGCGACACGCCTGCCGAAAGTCTCGTATCTCGAGAAAAAATTCCAAGGCGTTTTCCGTGACTTTCTCGTGACTACCCACGAAGTCGCCGCGGGAGAGATGAAGTGCAAGGCCTCGAATGCCGGGTACGCGGCGCGCAAGCTCATGGTCTATCTTGACGAGCGGGGCATCGATTACACGCGGGTCGTATTCTCGAATTTCGATTGCGACAGCGTGGCGCATCCGGAGTATTTCTCGGCGCTGACCTATGCCTATATCACGGATCCCAAGCGGTTGCAGCGCGCGTACCAGCCTTTGCCCATGTACCACAACAACCTTTGGGATACCAACGCGTTCGTGCGCGTCATGGTGACCGGATCGTCATTTTGGCATATGTATCAGAGCACGAGGAAGGACATGGTGACATTTTCCTCGCATTCGGAGCCGTTCGATACCCTGGTCCGGGTCAACTTCTGGCCCGTCAATATGATCAGCGAGGATTCGGTCATCTATTGGAAAGCGCTTTCTTATTTTCACGGAGACTACAAGGTGACGCCGATACTCCTCCCCATCTCGCTTGACGCGGTGTTGGCCGAGACCTATTGGAAGACGCTCAAGAACGAGTACAAGCAGAAGCGCCGGTGGGCCTATGGCATCGAGAATTTCCCGGTGACGATGCGCGCGATATGGCCGGATCGGCTCATGCCGCTGTGGAAGAAAGTCCGCGTGACGATAGAGATGATCGAGGGGCATTACTCGTGGGCGACCGCTCCGCTCATTCTCGCCCTTCTCGGATGGCTGCCGCTTTTTCTCGGCGGACCCGCGTTCAATGAGAGCGTGCTTGCCCATAACCTGCCGTTCGTCACCAGGATTCTCATGACGCTCGCCATGGGCGGACTCGTCATCTTCATGTTCCTTTCGTTCCTCATGCTGCCGCCTCGCCCAGAGAAATACGGGCCGATGCGCAATGTGCTCATGTTCGCGCAGTGGTTCCTCGCGCCGGTTATCGCCCTTCTCGGAGCCATTCCCGCCATCGATTCCCAGACGCGCATCCTTCTCAAAAAATATTTCGGGGAGTTCTGGGTCACTGAAAAAATTCGAAGAAAATGATGGAAGAAAAAATCATCGCCGCATTTCTCTTTTCATTCTCGTGCTCGGCGGTTCTCCTGTGGGCGACCATTTTCTTTTTCGGGAAGATTCCAAATCGCGGCGAACCAGGAAGGCTTCATAAGAATGTCTCCCGGTTCGGAGGCATCGCCCTTATCGCGGCATTTCTTTTCAGCATCCTTTTCAACCCGCACCTCGCGTGGTCGCCTCAGCTCGCGGGGCTTCTTTCCGGCTCGCTCATCATACTCTTTTTCGGAGCCTGGGATGATTTTTCTCCGCTTCACTGGGGGGCGCAGCTTGGATTGCAGTTCATACTCGGTATCGTCTTGTTCGTGTTCGGGATGCGCGCGTGGGTCATTACGAATCCCTTCGGCGACCCCCTCTTCCTCTACCCGGATTCGTGGTTTCTGCCGAGCTTCCTCATCGGCATCGCGTTCACCTTCCTTATCATGAACGCCGTGAATTGGGCGGACGGAGTGGACGGGCTCTTAGGGGGAGTAGCCGTGGTGGCCGCTATCGCTATCGCGGTCGTGAGCCTCCGGCCGGAAGTGAATCAGCCTACGGTCGCGATCCTTTCTTGCATAGTGGCGGGGATCGCCCTCGCGTTTCTTTTCTTCAACATGCCGCCGGCTCGGATACTGGCGGGAACCACGGGCGCGTATTTCATCGGGTTTGCGATCACGGCGCTTTCCTTGTTCGCCGGGGCGAAGATCGCGACGACGCTCCTCGTGCTCTTGGTGCCGGCGCTCGATGCCCTGTATGTTTTTTATGCTCGCATGCGCGACCATGCCTCGCCCTTCCGAGGGGGGGACGGGAGGCATCTGCATGACAAACTCAGACGGATGGGCTTCTCCGAGAGAAACATCGCGCTCCTTTATACCGCCCTTTCCGCCCTTTCCGCTTTCGTCGCCCTTTCATTTCAGCCTTCCGGGAAAATTCTGTTTCTCGGTGCCTTCGCCATCGCCTTCTTTTTCGTGCTCTCAAGGATAGAGCGCCTTACTCCCACGCGCGTATGATGTTCACGGCCTCTCGACTTTTTCTCTTTATATGGACACCGATTTTTGTCGGACTCGCCTTCTTTTTCTTCCAACAAACAAAAGACGCTTCAAAAAACACTTCGGATACTTCTTTGGTCTCCATCCGGGATAAGACATGGGCCGCTGAGAAGGCTTCCACCCCCGACCTCCGAACCAAAGGGCTGTCGAATCGTGAAAGTCTCTGCGACGGGTGCGCCATGCTTTTTGAATTTGAGACGGAAGGGGAGCATGGATTTTGGATGAAGGACATGCGCTTCGCCATCGATATCGCGTGGATCCGCGATGCCAAGGTGGTGCATATCGAGCGGAGAGTGCCGGCCGATTATTCGGGGGTGATTATCCCATCGGAAGGCGCGACGGAAGTACTGGAAACGAATGCCGGAGATATGGAAGGGATAAGCGTTGGTGACGCTGTCTCCTTGAGTGAGCAGTAAGGCTTGTTTTTCAGCTGGCGGATCCGATACGGCTTGCGTCATCTTTGCTTCCGCGCTTGATGCGGGATTTCGCGCCCGAGGTCTTCACGAACCGCAGCCAGTCCGGATTCGGATGCTTCCGATCTTTGGAGACGATGATTTCGATGACCTGCCCGTTGTGGATATGATGATCGAGGGGGACGATTTTCCCGTCGGCCTTGGCGCCGGTCGCGTGATCGCCGATCGCCGAATGGATCGCGTAGGCGAAGTCGATCGGGGTCGATTCTTCCGGAAGCTGGATGATATCGCCTTTCGGAGTGAAGGCGAAGATGTGGTTTTTGAAGAATTCTATGCGGAGGCCCTGCCAGAACTCCTCGTTGTCCCGGCCGATCTCCTGTTGCCACTCCTGGAGCTGCTTGATCCAGGTGATCTCCTTCGGCTTCACATCGGCTGCCGGTTTCTTCCCGAAGAGAAGCGATCGCCAGTTCCGCCGATCCTGCTCGGTATATATCCAGTGCGCCGCGATGCCGAATTCCGCTTCGGCGTGCATTTTCGGCGTGCGTATCTGCACCTCGAGGATGCGTCCTTCCGGTCCGAAAATCGTGGTGTGGAGGGATTGGTAGCCGTTCGGCTTCGGGAGCGAGATATAGTCTTTGATACGCCCGACAAGAGGGCGATAGCGCTTGTGGATCGCACCGAGCGTCTCGTAGCAGTCCACGATTTCCGGAACGATGATGCGGACCGCTATGAGGTCGTAGATGCGGCTCGGGTCCATGTCGTGTTTTTTCAACTTCTGGTAGAGGCGATAGAGATGCTTGGCGCGCCCCTCGATACCGATGATCTTTATCTTGTCCGAGGCGAGCTCCTGCTTGAATTGCGCGATCACGCGGTCGAGATAGGATTTTCCTTGTTTGATGTGGGTTTTCTCTATCTCTGCCGCTTCGCGGTAGTGCTCCGGCTCGAGATATTTGAATGAAAGGTCCTCGAGCTCGCCTTTGATTTCACCGATGCCGAGGCGGTTCGCGATCTGCGCGTAGATTTCGAGGGTTTCCCTCGCGATGCGCTCCTGTTTTTCTTTGGAGACGGCTCCCAAGGTACGCATATTATGGAGACGGTCGGCCAATTTTATGATGACGACCCGTATGTCGGCCGCCATGGCGAGGAACATTTTCCGAAGATTCTCCAGGAAATATTCTTCTCTTGATCCGCGAAGACGGATTTTTC
>CALMHZ010000078.1 GCA_937864125.1 uncultured bacterium | reverse complement strand
GAAGCGTCGAGGAGGTTGATTCTACGAACAAGAAGGTCTTGCTTCGAGTCGATTTCAACATCGAGCTTAACAACAAGCAGGATGTCCAAGAGCAGTTCAAGCTCGTCGCTCCGAAAAAAACCCTCGAGCATATCTTGGCGTTTCCTGGCGCGAAAGTAGCATGCGTGTCCCATTTCGGCCGACCGGCCGGCGCGCGGAATATGCTTTTTTCATTGGAACCTGTGGCGGATGATGTCGAGCGCGCCCTCGGGTATGTGGTGCATTTTTTGGACGACTGTATCGGGGAAAAAGTAGAATCCGCGCTTCGAGATCTGCCTGCCGGGGAGCTTCTCTTGCTTGAAAATGTCCGTTTTTATCCCGGAGAGGAAGCCGATGATTTGGCGTTTGCGACATCTTTGGCGGAACCGTTCGATATCTATGTCAATGAGGCGTTCAGCGTCTGTCATCGAGCGCAAGCTTCCATAGGAAGCATCACGCAGGTACTGCCTTCGTACGCGGGGCTTCGGCTTTTCGAGGAAATACGGACGCTCGAGCAGGTCCGATTGAATCCGGCTCGACCGGCGATCGCCGTCATCGGGGGAGCCAAGATAGAAACCAAGCTGCCGCTTATCCGGGAATTTGAACGCCTCTACGATGCCGTTCTTGTCGGGGGGAAAATCGCCAACGAGGCATTGGATCAGGGCATAGTTTTTTCGGAAAAAGTCCTGTTGCCGAAGGATTTCCAAGGGGGAGACGCGCGGCTCGATATCGGTCCTGTGACCACGGCTATGTTCATCGAAATAATCAGCAGGGCAAAAACCATCGTATGGAACGGCCCTATGGGAAAATTCGAGGAAAAACCCTACGATGCGGGGACGGGGGCCATACTGCATGCCATGCTCGCTTCCGAAGCCCATGTGGTCATCGGCGGAGGAGAATCGCTCGTCATCATCGAGGAGGCGAACCTTATGCATAAGATAGGCTTCGTTTCTACCGGAGGAGGCGCCATGCTTGAATATCTTTCGGGGGACAAGCTTCCGGGACTGATCGCGCTTGAAAAGTCAGCCGAGGGCGCGTGAGCCAGTCAAGGACTCTAAAGAAATTAACTACCGAGAGATATGTCAAAAATAACGGAAGTGAACGCGCGGGAAATATTGGATTCACGAGGAAATCCGACCCTGGAAGTGGAGATTGCCCTTGAGGACGGCACGCGGGCTGTGGCGGGCGTCCCTTCGGGCGCATCGACAGGAAAATTCGAGGCGATCGAGCTTCGAGACGGGGATCCGGACCGATTTTCAGGCAAGGGAGTGCTCGGGGCCGTGGCCAATGTGAACGGGGAGCTTAAGGAGATGGTCCTGGGAATGGATTCTTCGGACCAGGCATCGATCGATCAAAAAATGATCGCGCAAGATGGCACAGGCAATAAAGCCCGTCTAGGAGCCAACGCGATTTTGGGCATTTCCCTTGCGGTTGCGCGAGCGGAATCGAGAAGCACGCAAAAACCGCTCTATGAATATATCCGCGACCTCATGGGGCTTTCGGAGTCCCTTTCACGCTTCCCGATGCCGATGTTCAATGTCATAAATGGCGGCAAGCATAGCGATTCGGGGCTTTCAGCTCAGGAGTTCAAGCTGGTCCCGTTCGGGATCGAAGGGTACCCTGAGCAGCTTCGGGCGGGCAGTGAGATATTCCACTCGCTTCAGGGCATTCTTGAGAAAGGGCGGCTTTCCGTGGGCGTGGGCGATGAAGGCGGATTCGCTCCGAAACTTGAGAGTCATGCTCGCGCGCTCGAGCTTCTTCATGAGGCGATTTCCACGGCGGGGTATGCGCCCGGTAAGGATGTATTCATCGGATTCGATGTCGCCGCCAACTCGTTTTATAACGAGGCCGAGGATCAATACTATCTTGAGCCCGAAAATGTGCAGCTTTCGCGTGAAAGCATCATAAATGTGTACCGCGATTGGATAGCCAAGTATGCCGTTGTATCGATCGAGGATGGGCTTCATGAAGAAGATTGGGCGGGATGGGCGCAGATGAAAGAGAAGCTCGAGAAAGAGTCCGCGGCCTGGGGACGGAACATCATGCTCATCGGTGACGATCTCCTCGTGACAAATACCGCCCGCGTGCGGAAGGCTCTCGAAGAACATGCCTGCAACGCGGTTCTCATAAAGCCCAATCAGATCGGAACTCTGAGCGAAACGCTCGATTGCATCAGGTTGGCTCGCGAGAACGGGCTCGACACGGTCATATCGCATCGGTCGGGCGAGACAGTCGATGATTTTATCGCCGATCTCGCGGTCGGATCGGATTCCCAGTTTATCAAAACAGGGTCATTGTCCCGTGGCGAACGGCTTGCGAAGTACAATCGTCTGTGGGACATCTGGAATAAAACGAGATAGAATAGAACCCTATGTTTTTTCAGAAACCAGTGCGTGTTTTGTGTATCGGATCGGCTTCGAAGGATATTTTTTTTCCGACGGAC
>CALMHZ010000077.1 GCA_937864125.1 uncultured bacterium | reverse complement strand
CGATCAGCTTGGCGCGGGTCATGAGGCAGCACTCCTTGCCGGACTTCCCAAGGCTCCAACTTACTATTCTCCGTATGGCTCACGGAGGGATCAATTGAAAATACGGCAGGAAATCGCCCTAAATCAGATGGCGAAGCTCGGATATATTTCACAAGAAGAGGCGGAAGCTTCCAAAAAAGTCGATGTGTTCCAAAAAATCTCGGTAAACAAGGAGGCTATCGCCGCCCCTCACTTTGTCATGTATATTCGTGACTATCTGACCCAGAAATATGGCGAAAATGCCATAGAATCGATGGGACTGAAGGTCTACACCACCCTCGATTGGGACAAGCAGATGAAAGCGGAAGAAATAGTAAAACAAAAAGCGGAGGAAAACAAGAAAAAATGGAATGCTGAAAATGCCTCCTTGGTCGCCATAGATCCGAAGACCGGCCAAATACTGACCATGGTGGGATCGAAAGATTATTTTGACAAAGATATAGATGGACAGGTAAATGTGGCCATACGGGATCGTCAGCCTGGATCGTCGTTCAAGCCGTATGTGTACCTCGCGGCATTCATCAAGGGCTACACCCCCGAAACGATGCTCTATGATGTGGAAACGGAGTTCGAAACGGGAAGCGGGAAAGAATACAAGCCACAAAATTATGACGGAGGGTTCCGCGGCCCACTCCCGATGAAAATGGCGCTCGCCCAATCCCTCAATATTCCGGCAGTAAAAACACTTTATCTTGCGGGAGTAAAAGACTCCATAGCCCTTGCAAAAAGCCTCGGCATTACCGGATTGAATGAAGAAAGCCGCTATGGCCTTTCTCTCGTCTTAGGAGGGGGCGAAATCACCCTTCTCGATCATGTGAGCGCTTATTCGACACTTGCCACCGGCGGGATAAGACATGATAAGACCGCTATCTTACGGATAGAAGACGCGAAAGGGGAGAGAATAGAAGAATTCAAAGCCTCGCCGGGCGAAAGGGTTGTTGAGGAAAAATATATCGCGATGCTCGACCATATCATGTCGACCAATGCCTATCGCGCCCCTGTTTTCGGGGAAAATAATCCCTTAAAATCAGATAATCGGCCGATAGCGGCAAAAACCGGTACGACCAATGAATTTCGGGATGGATGGACCATTGGGCATACCCCATCGATTTCAGTCGGTGTCTGGGCAGGAAACAATGACAATTCCCCTATGCGCGCCGGTGCGGACGGGGTGAATGTTGCCGCGCCTATTTTTCGGGAATTCATAGATTTTTCCCTTCAAAATACCGCTATTGAAAAGTTTCCTGACTACAAGCCGGATGAATTTTTCGATAAAGACGCGGAGTGGATGAAAAAACCGATGCTTAATGGAAAACTCGAAGAAAAAAAGGATTTGAAGGTATGTGAAATAAAGGACGGCGAGTACTGCCTCGCAAGCAAGTACTGCCGCGATAAGGACATAGAAAAGAGAGATTTCATAAATGCGCATGAAATACTCTATTATGTGAATCGTGACGATCCTTATGGCCCCATTCCGGAAAATCCGGATCAAGACCCTCAGTACAAGAGTTGGGAAAAAGGAGTGAAAGAGTGGTATAAAAAAGAAAAGAAGGAAAAGAAAATAATCAACGAAGAGCCCCCGACGAAAGAGTGCTCCGAGGGCGATTTCCCTGATTACAAGCCGGATATTTCGCTTTCAGCGCCAGACCAAGCAGGCTCATCATTCTCTATCGAGGCGAAAGCGGATGCGCCATACGGTATTGAATATATAAAACTCTTCGTTGACGGGTCGGAAATCGACTCCTCTTCAAGTGATTCCTTGTCAAAAACATATTCCGTTCCGGCGGAAAAAAATAACTCGAACTTGAACATAAAAGCGAGGGTAAGAGATAAGAATGGCAATGAGAAAGAGGCGGAAAAAAGCGTTTCTGTGAACTATGGCGGTCCCGGCTTCACTTACGCCGGGGGAGCTGCGAACCGCAACATCAACATGATCTTGCCGACCTCCGCCGAACGCAGCGCCCACAACCCGGACACGCCCAGCGACCCCGATCTGCTTGCCGGCCAGCGCATCGA
>CALMHZ010000076.1 GCA_937864125.1 uncultured bacterium | reverse complement strand
CCTGCGCAAGGCGCGCGGCGCAGAAGCGGGAGAAATCCAATCCGTTGAAAAAATAAAAGATGGCTAAAAATGCCGGGTAGAGCGGCGCGCGAAAGGAGGTATACAGCCCATACTGCGGGTCATAGCCGTTGGCTGTGGAAAGGTCGAAATCCACATAAGGTTCGAGCAGTTTCAAATCCTCTTGCGCATACCAGCGGAATCCGTTGCCGCTTGCAAGACTGCGCGCAAGCATGTCATATTGGAACATATCGTCGAGGCCGATGCCGAGTCCGCGCGTGAGGAGGATGGGAATCAGGCGCAGGATGAGGGCGGCAAGATAAATTCGGAGGGGAAAGGATTTCATTTGCAGGAAGAAAGATGAAAGAAGAAAGACTTATTCTTCCTTCAAGGATTTGATACGGCGGGCGAGGTACGGTGAAAAATAGCCATCGTATTTTTTCCACAACTCTGGCAGCTTCCAGTCATTGCCTGTAATTTTGCCTCGGCAATTCTCCGAGCCGCAACGACATTCGAACTCATCGTACGGCCCGCCATCGGACATGGCGTAATCGAAGGTCAATTCCTCGCCCGCCTCCACATCCCGTATCGCAACCAATCCAATTTGCCCAAAGAATCCCAGGTTCGGCTCGCAGGAATGATTGAAACAATCGTTCGGTTCTTTTTCCTCGGCGGTCAGCAGGTACAAATCCTCGTCCATTTGCAACACGCGCTGGGTGAAACGCGGCATGTTCGGGTCGAGTTCATCTTTGCGAAGGATCTTCCCGCCCCACAAAGAAACCAGTTCATCCTTTGAGATTTTTTCAAGCGCAAACACGCCGCATCCGCCTTCGGCATGGTCGCGCGCTTCGCATTTGGGATTGAGATAGGAAAAGGTCATTGCGCCTCATAGAAGATAAACGCATCGCTTTCTTCGGGACGGCTGTGGACTTGCTTCGAGCGGCAGATGTCAACGCTGAGACAATGTCAATTGCGGTGAAGCAGGCCCGAGGTCCAGAAAGAAGCGAGGGCTATTATCA
>CALMHZ010000075.1 GCA_937864125.1 uncultured bacterium | reverse complement strand
ACGACCGCGCTCGACACCCGCGTCTTCGCGCTCGAAGAGGACAGCGCCCGCACCATCTCCTCCCTCGCCCTCCTCGAAACCCAGATGGCGACCCTCTCGGACCAGAACCAGGCCTTGGTCGAGTTCTTCACCACGCTTGACATGGCAAGCCTCGTCGTCAAAGACAAGGAAGGCAACATTGACCTCCTCGGAGGATCGATCAAGGCGCGGCTTCTCACCGCAGGAGGCATCGTGATCGAGAACAAAGACGAGGAGGCTCCGACGATCGGGACGGCGGTTCTTCCTACTGGTGCGACCACGATCAAAGTCCCGACCAAAGCGGTGAAAAAAGAGAGCCGGATTTTTGTAACCGCTGTTTCGGCAAACGCGATTGCGACCCCGCTCACCATTTTGGGCAAAGAAGAGGGCGTCGGGTTTGAAGTCGGCATTCCTTCCGTACTCGGAGCAGACCTTTCATTCGACTGGTGGATCGTAGAAGGGAAAGAATAAAATATAAAAAAAGCCCCGAGGAGTTTTCTCGGGGCGATAGGGGAGTCTGGTTCTCATCTTTTCAGGATATTCGGAAACTTTTTCCGGAACGTGGTCAGCGGATCTTCTCGCGAGGGATTCGCCTCTATGATGAATCTCGAAGGAACTCTCATAAGTGAAAGCGCCTCGTGTTCTTTGAGGGGTTTCCCTGAGCGTTCGAATCGAAGAGCGACTTCGTTCCGAGCATCTTCTTCCGATCGCGCGATGACGGTTCCCTCATAAAGAACCGCTGATCCTAAATGAAATGCGGCGTATCCGAAGAGGAAAGTGAGGGGGACGATGCGTCCTTTGGCTCTCAGTCTTTCCCGATAGGCTGTGATACGGGAAAAAGGGAGAAGCTCGACCTTATGATAAGGGTCGCTCCACTCTTCCTCGGGGAAATGCTCCGCCGTGATCGTGTGATATATTTCGGTGTAGGCGTGAGCGGGAGATCGTGCAAGAGCATAGCCTATCCGTATCTTTCTCTTTCGGGGGTAGCCATGCTTTTCTCTTGCCATGACGAGGAGCATATAAAGATGCAGTTGGTCCATGATGGTTCCTTCGTTGTCAAAGATCGATGCCTCAACCATACGGCTTTTTTGCAGGATACGCAAGCATTTCATGAAAATCTTTCCCATATTTGCTCTTTTTTCCGGGGCACCGTACACTACTATGACCATATGACTGTGAAAAAAGAAGCCAAGACGCCGTCCGAATGGATCGTCGTCAAGGGCGCCCGGACCCACAACCTGAAGAATATTACCGTAAAAATACCCCGGAATCACATGACCGTGTTTACGGGGCTTTCGGGTTCCGGAAAATCCTCGCTCGCGTTCGATACGATATTCGCGGAAGGTCAAAGGCGGTATGTCGAATCCCTGTCCGCTTACGCGAGACAGTTTCTGAACACCATGCAGAAACCGGATGTGGATGAGATCGAGGGGCTCTCGCCCGCAATTTCCATCGATCAGAAGTCCGCGGGACGGAATCCTCGCTCGACCGTCGCGACGGTTACCGAAATTTATGATTATCTTCGCGTATTGTTTGCACGCCTCGGCAAGCCGCACTGTCTTCTTTGTGGCCGTCCTATCGAAAAACTTGCTCCCGACGAGATGCTCCGGCTTGTCGGCGAAGCCGTGTCTTCGCTTGACGCGAAAACTCGATCATCGAAGAAACACACCTTGGTTCTTTCCGCTCCCGTAGTCCGCGGCCGGAAGGGGGAATACTATCAGCTGCTCTATGATGCCCTGGGCAAGGGATTTTCGGAGATCCTGCTCGACGGGGAGCGCAAGAGTCTTCGCGAGCAGATCGTCCTTTCGAAAAATAAGAAGCACGATATCGATCTCGTGGTCGACGAGATTCCCTTGCGTGAATTCGAGGAGTTCCCCCAGTCATCGAACGAACGGTTGCGAGAGGCGGTCGATCGCGCGCTCGAGGAAAGCGAGGGAGTGCTCCGCATCCTTCTTGACGGGGAGTCGCGGATCTTTTCTTCGAAATACTCGTGCGCCTATGACGGATTTTCTTACCCTGAAATCGAGCCGCGGCTGTTTTCTTTCAATTCGCCCTACGGCGCCTGCGCCGCGTGCAACGGCCTCGGGACCAAGCATTTTTTCGGCAACGAGGTCTGTCCCGTCTGCGAGGGTTCCCGCCTCCGTGAAGAAGCGCTTTTCGTGAAGATCGGCGGTAAGAACATCGTGGAAATCACGGCGATGACGACGCGCGAGGCCTCGGATTTTTTCGAGGGGATCGTGCTTTCGGAGCGGGAGCGGCAGATCGCCGCGGTCGTCTTTCGCGAGATCGGAAGCCGTCTGCAATTCCTCCTCAATGTCGGGCTTGACTATCTGACGCTCAATCGGCGGGCGAATACGCTCTCGGGCGGAGAGGCGCAACGCATACGATTGGCGTCGCAGCTCGGAAGCCAGCTTGTGGGCGCGCTCTATGTGCTTGACGAGCCGACGATCGGACTCCATAGCCGCGACAATGACCGGCTGATCGCGACGCTCAAGGACCTGCGCGACTTGGGGAACACCATCATCATAGTCGAGCATGACGAGGACACGATATTCGCTTCCGATTATATCGTCGATATCGGTCCGGGAGCCGGCGTACATGGCGGAGAAGTCGTCGTCTCGGGGTTTCTCGACGAGCTTCTCACTGCGGACAAAAATCGTTCGAAGTCGTTGACGCTTTCGTATCTGAGAGGGGAGACCTCGATCGCGGTTCCGAAGCGCAGGGGAAGCGACAAGGGAGCGCTCTCCATACGGGGGGCCAGCATTTTCAATATCAAGAACATGAATGTCGATATTCCGCTCGGGCGGTTCGATGTTATCACGGGGGTATCGGGCTCGGGCAAGTCGTCCTTGCTTTACGAGGTGGTGTACAAGAATCTCCAGGCCCGCTTCGACCGGCGCTACCGCTCGAACGAGGTGTTCAACTGCGTGAGCTTCTCCGGAATGGAGTATCTCTCGCGCGCGGTGCTCATCGACCAGAGCCCGATCGGACGGACGCCGCGATCCAACCCGGCGACATACACGGGAGCCTGGACCCATATCCGGGATCTTTTCGCGTCGACGGAAGAGGCGAGGGTGCGGGGATGGAAAGCCGGGCGGTTTTCTTTCAATCGTCCCGGGGGACGATGCGAGACCTGCGAGGGGAACGGATTCATCTCAGTCGAGATGCATTTTCTCCCGACGGTGTATGTGCCGTGCGACGCGTGCCAGGGCAAGCGGTTCACCAAGGACACGCTCGAGATCGAATACAAGAAAAAGTCCGTGGCGGATATCCTGTCTCTGACCATCGAGGAAGCCTATGATTTTTTCAAGGATATCCCGGCGATCGCGGATCGGTTGAAGACCCTGAACGAGGTGGGACTCGGATACCTCCATCTCGGGCAATCGGCGACCACGCTTTCCGGAGGCGAGGCGCAACGGGTCAAGATCGCAAGCGAGCTCTATCGAAGGCACACCGAACGGACGATCTATCTTCTTGATGAACCGACGATCGGGCTTCATTACGAGGATGTGAAAAAGCTCCTCGAGATACTCGATACGCTCGTCACCAAGGGCAACACCGTCCTTGTCATCGAGCACAACATGGACTTCATCAAGTCCGCGGACTATGTGATCGATATCGGTCCCGAAGGCGGGGTCGGCGGAGGACGGGTCGTGGCCCATGGCACTCCCGAGGAAGTCGCCTCGGATACCAGGTCCCATACCGGGCACTATCTCAAGCGAGCGCTGAAGAAAAAGTAGGAAATGTACGCTCAGGGTATGATATACTGTCCTTGTATTCATGATAACTGGGCGGCTTTCTGATTGATAGTATGCGTATTGCTTTTTTTTTCAAGAGTACCCGGTTGACTCTCGCGCTCGCCTTGTCCGGTCCGCTGATGTTTCCTGGAGCGGCATCGGCCGCGACCTTCGATTATACGGATGTCCTCTTGGTCATCAACGATAATTCCGCCGCCTCGGTTTCGATCGGGAATTATTTCAAGACGGCGCGCGGCATCGCGGATTCCAATGTCGTGCATATCCAGGCGCCGACCACCGAACAGGTGAGCTCGGCCGATTTCACGAGCGCGATCCGGACCCCGATCGAGAATTTCCTCACGAGCAACGGGCTCACCGCTTCCATCAATTATATCGTCCTCACCAAAGGGGTGCCGATCCGGATAGCCGAGACCACCGATTCGGTCGATTCATCACTGACGATGATACTCGGTTCCTCGAGCGCTTACGTCTTGAGCGACACCGTGCTTGGAAATCCCTATCACAACAAGACAGGACCCTTTTCCCGCGCGGCCTGGGGGATCTATCTCGTGACGCGGCTCGATGGCTATACGGTGGCGGATGTCACGGCGCTTATCGACCGATCCGCGAACACGACGACCGCGAGCACCGGCAACTTCGTCCTCGATGTCGATCCGACACGCGACAATCCTTCTTATCAGATCGGAAACACCTGGATACGATCGGCGAACACTATCCTGACGGGAAGAGGCTATCCTACCATCTTCGACGAGACGACGACCTATCTTACGAACAAGTCGAGCGTGCTCGGGTACTACAGCTGGGGGAGCAACGACGCGAACGATCTCAATAACGGCAAGCCTGCGAATACCTACCTCAACGGCGCGATCGCGGAAACCATCGTCTCGACTTCGGCACGCACTTTTACCGCGCCTGCGACCTATGGGCAATCCCTCATCGCGGACCTCATCGCCGAGGGCGTATCCGGAGCCAAGGGCTATGTCGCCGAGCCGTACCTTTCCGCGATCGCGCACGCGGATATCCTGTTCGATCGGTATACGAACGGGTACAATCTCGCGGAAAGCTTCTATGCGGCTTCCACGCATATCGGATGGAAGGATCTCGTGGTGGGCGATCCGAAAATGATCATCAATAAGACACCCCGGGACTTCTATCAGTCGGCACCCGCCCACAATGCTCTCACGACTTCGGTTCGACCGACTTTTTCATGGGACGCGTCGATGTCTTATTATGGCATAGCGAAATATCAGCTGTATGTCGATGGCGCGCTTGTCGCGGACAATATTTCGGGCACTTCGGCAGCCCCGAACGCCGACCTCGCTTCGGGGTCGCATACCTGGTTCGTGCGGGCGATCGACACGAATGGAAATACCGAAGATACCGCGACGCGCACCATCAATGTCAATCCCGAGTACGCGTCGCCCTATACCTTCACCGTCGACAATGTCGCCGGAAGCGATGCGAATCCCGGTACTTCGACCGCTCCCTGGGCGACGCTTGCGAAGGCGACCTCGACGGTGCATGGGGGAGATACGGTCATCATCATCCGCAATGAGAATGTCCCGTATCGGGAAACACTTTCGGCAGTGGCTGGATACGCGACGGAGGCCGAGCGGATCACCTTCCGCGGACTCGATGCCGCGCATAAGCCGGAGATATGGGGGAGCGACGATGTCTCTTCCGGATGGACAGCGCATTCCGGCGGCGCCGCAGATACATATAAACGAACGCTGTCTTCGGGAACTCCGAGCCTGTTTTTTACCGGGGTCGCTCTCTCTTCGGATTTGACGAAGCGCACTTTGGGGGGCAGCGCGAATGCGCTCGCTCCCGGGGAATGGTTTTTTTCTTCAGGCACGATCTATTATCGGCTCGCTTCCGGTGAGTCATTAGCATCTTTTCACGCGGAGGCGAGCGTCCGCAATGCGGCGATCGATCCATCTCAGTATCGGACATACAAGGATATCGCGACGAGATATGCTCCCACTTGCGTCGGACTTTCCTCTTTCTCGATCGCGCAGCGCATCGACGCGAGGCACTGTGACTCCGGTATCTTGGGGTACGGATCAGCACAAATAAAATCTTCCTTGGCTACAGGGAACAGCGTAGGGATAACCGTGTTCGGAGGCAACAATTCCGTCCTTAATTCCACGAGCACGGGCAATACCCAGGGAATCACATTTTTTGTGCAGGTACCCAATACCGTTTTCCGAAATAACATCATAACCAACAGCACCACGCTTTTTGACTTCTCGAACCTGTGGGTGCTGCCCATAACGAATTTTTCAGCCTCCCATAATAATTGGCAGGGAACAGCCGGGGCGACCTGGGATACCTATAAGGGGGCGAATAACCGCGAGAACCTCGTTCCCGGATTTCTCGATTCGTCAGGAGGCAACTTCTCTCTCGATCCGTACTCGGAAAATATCGACGCCGGAACGGGAGTCAATCTTGAGACCGACATCGTCGGCAATCCGATCTATGGTGCCCCCGATATCGGCGCCTATGAATATCAGCCACCCCTTGATATGGCGAGCGATAGACCATCGGATTCGTCCGTTGTTCGCGTGTATGGCGATGGGAAGTTCCGTACGCTTTCCTCTCCTGCGACGGCAAGCACGGTGCCGCTTTCGGTCACTCCTACAAGCGCCAACCGACTGCAGTGGCTTGATCTTGCGGTAAGCCAGTGGACGGCAGGCGTGAAAGAATGGAGCGAATCGAGCAGCACCGTTTCCGGAAATACCACGCATACGGTCCGCGAGCTCGATCCGAATACCTACTATGAGATCGCGGTCGATACGGTACCTGGACAAGGGATCTCCGGACTCAACTGCAGCTCGACGGGCATGTGCCTTTCGAGCTCGACGGGAGCGATCACTTTTTCATACTCCGGCGGATACTCCTCGCACACTTTCACCATGACCGCGCGGCCTGACGCGACGCCGCTTCTTTCAAACGGCGCTCCTTCCGGGATCGTTTCGGCGGGCACCACTTCCGTTCTGCTCTCCCTCTCGACCCTTGAGGCTTCCACCTGCCGATACGCTATGAGCCCGTCCGTGGATTACGATGATATGCCGGGAATCTTCTCTTCTACCGGGACCACCACTCATTCGACGACTCTTTCGGGGCTTTCGTCGGATGTCGCGTATGTCTATTATGTGAAGTGCCTCTCGTCCGCGGGGAATATAGCGGGGGATTACGGTATATCTTTTTCGATCGCCCGCACCGCGCTTGAAGAAGAGTTGGATATCGATTCTCCCCGGGTGCGCTTTTCAACCGCGGAGAGCTTTGATCTGGAGGAAGAAGCCAATCTCCGGGAGCGGAAGATGAGCCTGTCGGCTACGATGCCCGAAATCGCCCGGGGAAGCGTCGAAGTGTTCCGTAACGGCGGTCTTTACAAGACGATACCGGTCGACGCGGAGGGGTATTGGTCGGATACGATCCGCGTCAAGGAAGACGGGGAGCATCAGTTCCGGATCGTCTATAAGGATTCGCACGGGACGGAAGTCTCATCTCAGCGGAAAAGGGTGTTCGTGGACACGAAAAAACCGGAATTCCAATTTTTTCCGAAAGGCCCGCTGGTGGTCGAGAGGGGAGTGACCAAGCTCGAGTGGGGCGCTTCGGATAACGACAGGATAAAGCGCTACAAAATATATTTCTCGGGCCGGATCTATACGCGCGCAGACGGAGCGTTCATCGTTCCCTCGTGGGCAGCGCGCGGGCAGCATACCCTTCTCGTGCGCGCGATCGACCGCGCGGGAAATAAATCGGAGCGATCGGTGCCGATCATCGTCCGCTAGGGGCGCCGGCCCCTTTCTTGTTGCGCGAAGCGTTCACCAAATGACGAAATCATTTTTTTGTGATACAGTAGGAGTATCCTTTGCTTCTGTCCGAGACGAGGCTGCATGCCGGGTCTTCTCAGGAAAAAGCAGCTGAATGGCACACAAAACCTTTATCATATTTTTATGGGAATAATGAAGATCGGGCTTCTTTTTCTGGCAGTTTCTCTCGGTATCGGCGGCACTCTTTATTACCAAGTCGTCAAAAAAGACAGGGAGCCTGAAAATCTTCGGGTGCTTTCCGCTGAGGACATCGCTCCTTCCCGCGAAACCGTTTCTTCGCAAGGCGCTTCGACGGACACGACGACCGGCGCTCCCGCCATTGATTTTCCGGACAGTCCTCTGCTTGGTCTCGATTGGAAAGAGATCGTCACCGGGACGGGGTCTTCTCAAAGTGTCGAGTATCGGAATGGGAATTTCGTGATCAGAAACGATGTGCTTTCCGCGGTGTTTCCCGGCGTTGAAAAAGCGCTCGATGCCATAGCTCCTCCCGCTCTCGGGCGCCATACCATCGAGTCGATGAATATCGATACGAATACCATCACTTCCAGGACCATCCGCGACGGGGATATCCGCTCCGGGGATCTGAGCAATGATCTCACCATCAAGAACCTCTCCATAGCCGGCTCCCTCACCTTGGCTGATAATTCCTTGCTCGACATCTCCGATGATTCCTTGGATTTCAGCGATATCAAGGACGGGCTCTCGCTTGACGCATCAACCGATGTAGCATTCGGGGGTTCCGATAGCTTTTCACTCACGAATTCGGGAAGCGGCCGCTCCTTCACGGTCAATGATGCCGCGGGGGACACGAGTCCGTTCGTCATCGATGCCAATGGGAGCGTCGGCGTGGGGACCGCCGCCGCCAATCGCAAGCTTGAAATCCTCGAGACCGCAAGCGCGCCTCAGCTCCGTCTCAGCAAATCCTCCGTCATATATGCCGATATCATGGCAGATAGCGCGGGCGACCTGTCTCTTGCTACGACCGGAGGAGATATCCGGGCGCTTGATGAGAATCTCTGGGTATGCGCGAGCGCCGGATGTCCTTCGGTCACTCCGACCGGCCAGGGGAATATCGTCGTCGAAAACGCCCAGGTGTTCGGCAATAATTTTTCGACCAAGCAGGTCAATGCGACGACCCTCGGAACCTATGACAGCACTGGAGATCTCGTCATGACTTTCGACGAGGGGTTGTAAAAGCAGCCTTATGTTCGAGGAGATAAGAAAACTGAAGAGGGTGATAGGGAGCTGGCTCGGGTTGTTCGTGGTTGTTACGGTGCTTTTTTTCTTTTTCGGAGCGAAACGGATATCAATCTTCGGCGCGATGGTCCCCGTACTGCTCCCATCCGTTGATTCCGTTTCGATCCAGTTTTTTCAGAAAATGCAGGAGGATGTCTTGCCCGACGATGTGACGCTCGTCGCCATGACTCCTTTTTCCGCCCTCAATACCCAGATTACGGTAGCGGCGCTGCTCTCTTTCCTGGTCACTTTTCCCTTCCTCGTCTTTCGGCTGGTGGGCTATGTCTCGCCGGCTCTGTATACGGCGGAACGGCGCGCGCTTCTCGGGGTGCTGCTCCCGGGACTGTTTCTCTTCCTCGGCGGGGCCTTCTTCGCCTATAGCATCGTGATTCCTCCGACTTTCAAGGCGCTCTATTCCTATACGGAAGGAACCGGCGTACCCGCACTCTTTTCCATAGATGCCTTCGTCGCGTTCGTCATGACCTTCATGCTGGTAACCGGCGTCCTGTTCCTGCTCCCCATCCTGATGGCGCTCCTGTCGTTTTTTGGAATCATTCCGCCTCTTTTCTGGCGCACTCATTGGCGATATGCCTTGTTTACTTTTCTCATTTTTTCTGCGATAATTACACCGGACGGAAGCGGGGTCGGCATGATGCTCTTGTCGTTGCCGCTCGGAGGACTTTATGCCGCGGGTGCGGGAGCGGCCTCGTTGCGGAAACCTTTCGCCCTCGCAAAGATCGACCACTAATTCACACCTGAATTTTGATACATATGTTTGGAATAGGCGTACCGGAAATCATCATCATCGCCCTTGCGTTCGGAATCCTTTTTTTCGGCGGTAAACGGATCACCGAATTCGCACGTTCCCTCGGGCGCGTCAGCGGGGAGTTCAAGAAAGGAAAACATGACATAGAGGCGGAGCTCGCCACGAGCGAGAAGAGCGCGTATAAAAAAACAAACGACTAACAGCGGAGGCTATGAATATCGACAGTATCCAAAGAAGAGTGCAGAACGCTCCTGTGATGCGACAATCATCCGCTTCGCGCCCGGAGCAACGCGTGGCGCCCTTCCAGGCCGAGCGTGCGATCGATCCGGTCTCTTCGCAGCGCCGTTCATTTTTGAAATACATGATGCTCGGGAGCGGCGTCTTGGTCATCGGCAAGCTCTTCGGACCGAGCCTGTCTTTGCTCGCCGAGTCCGGCTCGAACGATTCCGGAAGTTCGCTTAAGAATTTCCGCTTTGTTGAAAAAGGCAAAGAGATGCGAGTTTTCGATAAGAGCGGGGAGGAGCTCCTTTCCTTCGATAAGACCGCGTAATATGGCTATAAATAGAAGCGATATACACATTCCTATGCGTGAAATCTTTCTCTTCCCCCGTCGCTTTTTCCTCTTCGCGTTTTTGGGAGGAATGCTCCTTGGAGGATGTTTCTTTATCGGGACGGGGAGCGTATCCGCGGCAACCGTCGATACGGCATCGCTTCTCGGTACCGACTTCGATACTTATGACATGAAGATGAAAGTCCGCGCCGTCACGGAGGATAAGGACGCGTATTATGTCGAATACGGGTATGACACTTTCGAGGTTGAGGGCGACGCATGGAAGCCTGTTTCCAAGGTTTCTTCGATGAAGGTGAGAAAGGAATCGCTCGGCGAGGAAGATCTCGGCCTCTATGCGGCAAAGCAATTGGACGAGGTGGCTGGCAGCCAGCGCGAGTATCTGAAGTCCGTCCAGAAAGAGGAAAAGAAAACCGAGGATGCGAAGCCGGGAGATTCTTCCGACTATAAAGGCATTATCGGGCAGTCACTGAATCCCGAGGATCAGACTTTTGAAGGATATGAGCCTGTGAAACCGCCCGTGAAGGAGGAAGAAACCGTCATTCCGGAAGTCTCGAATGCGCAAGGTGGTATCGAAGAAACAGGGTCGGAATCGGGTTCCGAATCCGTCTCAATCGCTCCGTCTTTGCCTGCAGCCGAGGCCGTACCGGATACTTCGGCTCTCGATGCCCTCGCTTCCAAAGTCGCTTCGCTCGAGGAAAAGCTGCGGGTGTTGACCGAGCTTGTCGATACGCTGACTGAATTTTATACGAATTTCAACCTCGCTTCATTTTTGAAGAATGATGGCGCCTAGCATTTTTCTTGACTGCCGAAAAAGTTGATACGCATAGCTTATCTTGCATATCCGTATGAGTCCCTTCGAAGAATCATCATTGCCTGAAATACGCCCGGGTCTCGAGGAAGTCGTTCCTGACACTGCTTCCGATCCTGATCGGTATGAGCTTCCGATTCCGCCCGATCTCGTGGATGACCTTCTGCGAAAAATAGACGAGGAGGATGGAGAAGGCGATGAAACGCCGATTCCGCCGATCGTTCACTAGGATCTGATCCTTTCATGGGAGAGTTCTTTCCGAAGCGAATGAATTTCTCTATCTTTCTTATGGCATCGTCTTTTTTCGAAAACACGCCCTTGGATAGGAAAGGCATTACTTATACCATTCGTCGGAACATACGAGCGAAACGGATACGGCTTCGCATTTCGAGAGAAGGAGAAGTCTCGCTTACCATCCCGAAGCGTGTCCCTCTCTGGATGGCGGAATTGTTTTTACGAAGCAAGGCCGAGTGGGTGCGGAAAACCGTGCGGGAGGCTGCCGCCCATCTTCCAGACTCCGTTTTTCCCCACGGGAAGGATGCTTATGAGGAACATCGAGATCGCGCGCTTCTTCTGGTTACGGAGCGGGTGGAATATTACAACCACTTGTATGGTTTTCCCTATGGCCGTATCACCATCCGAGCCCAGAAGACGAGATGGGGGAGCTGTTCGAAAAAAGGAAACCTGTCTTTCAACTGGAAGCTTGCCTTCCTTCCCTCCGATATGGTGGATTATGTGGTCGTGCACGAACTCTGCCACCTGAAATATTTCGATCACGGAAAACTTTTTTGGGAGCTTGTCGAAAAGGGAGTACCTGATTATAAGAGCATACGAAAAAGGATGAAGGAACTATAGGGAGTGCCAGGGTGCTTCGGTCAGGAAATTCGCATTCCGCTTCTCTTGACTTTTCTCTTCGTTTGGTGTACGGTGCTCGCACGATTCTTTTACAATTTTTACAAAGGAGCCCTATCATGTCGCATAACGACTATTACTGGTTTATCAGGCCGGACAATGAACATACCAACGAACAACTTACCAAAGCGCTCGATGCCGTGGCGCGTGTACCGGAGTCCGCGAGCATTGATGAGACTGGTTTCGGAAAATATCGCGTACCACCTGATTTCTTGAAGCAATTCTATAAGCTGAAGGGACAGCTTACGAGGTTTACCGTGTATCGGCAGCGTAAAGGAGAGGATATTCTGCGAAAAGTAGATATGGAGACTCTTCCTGCGGCCTTGGAAAACTATAGAGGAAGAGAGCGTATCAAAATGCAGAGCAAAAGTAGAAGGTAATGGCAGATTTGAGGTTGAATAAAGTCGTTTTGATCGGTTTTTTTATGGCAACAAGGAAAGAATTATGAAAGGGGCGGAAAGTGGAAAGAAGTGAAAAGAGGACGAGGTCTCGCCGGAAGGAGATTCCTCAAACAGTGGATGAAACAGATCCGGCGAAGGTTTTGCTTAAAAGCCAAGGAGAGGCGTTTATAGAAGCTTTGCTCGTCATCGCGGAAGTATCGCCGCTTACTAAGTCGTTTCTGATGGCTTACTTTAATCGTAGCGACAAAGTGACGGAGGAGGATCATCTCAAGAGATTGGGTGCAAAATTCGACATTTCTCCGGAAGAAGTGGATGAGACGGCGAAAAGGCTCATAGGGCAACTCCGAGAGAAGGCAATAAGAATCGGGTATCGAAAAGAGGATTTTTAGTGGGGCGAATGAGGAGAGGCTTGAAGGAATTTCAAGCCTCTTTTTTGTGGTCTATTTGTCATTCAATATGTTGGCGCACATGCTCTCTCTCCTTTATGGTTCAAAAAAATAGGACAAGAAAAAATTTTTCTTGTCCTATACGGCATACATCTTGTGTATGAAGTTTTATTCTCTGTCGCCCGGAGGAAGGGTGTGGTCGATGTACCGTTTGCTTCCTTTGTTCATGGCTATGAACGAGGAGGGCTCCTTTTCCTCCTGCTCTTCCTGCCATTTTTTGGTACGGATCAATTTCTTGATGCTTTTCCGCGTCGCTCTTGCGACAAAGCCGCGACGAGCATTATCATTGAGATCGATTTCTTGCTCTTTCGCCGCCTTCGTAAGGGCAGGCATATATCGGGAGGTGTCCAATTCTTTCTGCACTTTTTCCTCGGTATTCCCGAGAAGGTCCGCCACCCGTTCAGCTAACCGCTTCACCCATGCATCCGTTGTTTCCATTTCCGCTCCTTGGTAAGATGTGAAGGTACGACATAGTACTATAGCATACTTTTATAGGTTTGTAAAGTGTCTCATGGCTCCCGATATGATACAACAGGAGGGCTATGAGTCTTATATTTCAGGGAAAAGTGAAGAGAGATGAAGTGAAGAAGCTTCCTGAGCTCCCGGGAGTATATTTTTTTCTTGATAAGAACGATTCCATCCTCTATATAGGAAGAGCCACGGTCTTGCGCGACAGGGTGCGGAGTTATTTTTCCCATCTTCTCCTCGAGGCTCGGGGGCCGAAGGTGGCGAAGATGCTTACCCTGGCCGAAAGCATCGGGTGGCGCGCGACGGACTCCGTCCTTGAGGCGCTCATTTTGGAATCGAGGCTCATCAAGGAGCATCAGCCTCCATACAACACCGATGAGAAAGATGACAAGAGCTACAATCATATCGTGATCACCGATGAATCGTTCCCGCGCGTCCTCGTGGTCCGCGGACGGGATATGAGCGAGGGAAAATTCGTGGCACCCATCAGGAGCTTGTACGGGCCGTTCCCTCAGGGAGGGGAGCTTCGCGAGGCGGTCCGCGTGATTCGGAAGATATTTCCTTTTCGGGAGAAGTGTTCGCCCGCCGACGGCGCGAGTGCTTCTTCGGGCGACCCGTGTTTCCAGCGTCAGATCGGTCTCTGTCCCGGTGTCTGTACGGGGGAGATCTCTTCCGCGGAGTACCGTCGGACGATCCGAAACATCGAATATTTTTTCGAAGGGAAAAAGAGCTTGGTGATCCGGCGGCTTGAGAAAGAGATGAAAGGGGCGGCGGAAGCCCTCTTGTTCGAAGAGGCGGCGATCATCCGGAAGAGGATATTCGCTTTGAAGCATATCCAGGATGTTTCCTTGCTGAAAAAGGACAAGGAGGAGCCGGCTTCGACTGAGGGCGGGGTACGGATCGAAGCGTACGATGCGGCGCACTTCGGGGGAAAGTCGAGCGTGGGAGTCATGACCGTGGCGCAAGACAACGAGATCGATAAGAATGAATACCGGAAATTTTTTCTGCGAGGAACGCACGCGGGAAACGATCTCTCCGCTCTCGGGGAAATCCTTCGCCGAAGACTCAGGCATCCAGAATGGAGGAAGCCCGATATCATGGTCGTGGATGGGAACTTCCTGCAGCTCGGGGTGGCCGAGGGTCTCGTGAAGAGCGCCGGCTGGGAGGATGTGGCGCTTGTGGGTGTGGTAAAAAATCGAAAGCATCAGCCCGAACGGCTTATCGGTGACAAAGCAGCCATAGATCACTATCGCCGGATGATACTCCTTGCCAATGCGGAGGCGCACCGCTTCGCTATCGCCTATCATCGGAAAAAGCGAGGGCAAGAATTTCTCCCGTCCGTTTGAGGTGAGAATTTACAGAAAGAGGATTGTCGTGTATGATGGAGGACAATTTCATCCCTTATGAACGCTGGCATTATGGCGACAAAGAAACCGGTTATCGAGGTGCGGGGAGCGCGGGTGAACAATCTGAAAAATGTGAGCGTGGATGTCCCGCGTGACGCCTTGGTCGTGATTACCGGGCTCTCGGGTTCCGGAAAATCATCCTTCGCGTTCGACACCTTGTACGCGGAAGCGAACCGTCGCTATGTGGAATCGCTCTCTTCCTACGCGCGGAATTTCATGGAGGCGTTCGACAAGCCTGATGTCGATGCCATCCACAACCTCATCCCGGCCATCTCCATCGACCAGAAGTCCGTTTCCCGCAGCCCTCGTTCCACCGTCGGGACCATGACGGAGATTTATGACTATCTGCGCCTCCTTTTCGTCAAAGAAGGGGTGCCTCATTGCCCTTTGTGCGCCAAGGCGTTATCGAAAAAAACTTCCGCGGAAATCCTTGACGAGCTTCTCTTGCTTCCTCCCGAAACCCTTATCTCCTTCGTGGCCGCCCCTGAGGCTTTCGGGGGAAAAAGCACGCAAGAAAAATTGATCCAGGCGCGGGAGTGGGGATATCTGCGCGTCCGCGTGAACGGAGTCATCATGTCGCTTGAGGAGGCGGGAGCGCTTTCCCTTTCCAACACATCCAAAGCTTCTTCTTCGGTGGCGGTGGTCATCGATCGGCTGGTTATCGACCGCGAGCGGCCCGACAAGGAGCGGATCCTCGACTCGCTCGAGACCGCGTTCCGGATCGGAAACGGCTCGATTACGGTGCTTGCGGGGGATAAGGAGTATTTCTATAAGAATCTTTTCCTCTGTGATGAGTGTCATGTGAGTTTTCCCGACTTTACTCCGAGTCATTTCTCCTTCAATAGTCCTCTTGGCGCCTGTTCGCGTTGCTCCGGACTCGGCGTGACGCTTGAATTCGATCCCGAACGCGTCATTCCGAATAAAAATTTGTCCGTGCTCGAGGGCGCGCTCCGTCCTTTGGCAAAAACCGGCGGAGAAAGGGGAAACGGCAATGGCCCGATGAAGATACTCGAGGATATGGCGAAGCGCAACGGGATATCGCTTTCCGTGCCGATAAAAAAACTTACCCAAAAGCAATTGCACTGCATTCTTTTCGGTGAAGGGAAAAAAGGCCCTTTCCCCGGCATTATCGCGATACTCGACCAGAAATATCGGGAAGTGCGTTCGGATCATTTCCGAGCCGAACTTGAGGAGTGCATGGTGAAACAGCTCTGCGGGGAGTGCGGGGGCAAGCGGCTCAAGCCCGAGTCCCTTTCCGTCCTGGTGGAGGGGCATTCCATTTTCGAAATTTCAAAGCAGAGCGTGGCTATGCTGCAGCCTTTTTTTCGCGACCTTTCGAAGCGATACAAGGAATCGTCGCGCAAGGTGACGGATATCATCTTCCGAGAAATCGACTCTCGGTTGGCTGCTGTCGAGAAAGTGGGCTTGGGATACCTTGATCTCTCTCGCGGGGCCGATACCCTTTCCGGGGGAGAGGCTCAACGGATACGGCTTGCCGTCCAATTGCGATCGGGATTGTCGGGCATCCTCTATGTTCTCGACGAGCCTTCGGTGGGTCTCCATAGCCGCGATACCGATCGATTGATCGACGCGCTCTTGGAGCTGCGTCGCGGAGGGAATTCGCTCGTGGTTGTCGAGCATGACCGATCCATCATGAAGCGCGCCGACTATGTGATCGATTTCGGTCCGGGGGCCGGAGAACGGGGAGGGGAGATCATTTTTTCAGGTACTCCCGAAAAACTGCTTGCCTCGAAATCAATAACGGGGAATTACCTGTCTTCGAAACGGCAGGTATCGAACAAGGATGCGATCCGGCCGGGAAACGGGAAACATCTTTCCATCCTTGGCGCGACGGAAAACAACCTGAAAAATATCGATGTGCATATTCCTCTCGGGATGTTCGTCGCTGTCGCGGGCGTTTCCGGATCGGGAAAATCGTCCTTGGTGGACGATATCCTTTCGCGAGTGTTGGCCGCGCATTTCTACGGCGCGCTTGCCGTTCCCGGAGCCCACGCGTCCATCACCGGTCTTGAGCATATCGACAAGGTCATAACGGTGAATCAAGACCCGATCGGGCGAACGCCGCGATCGAACGCCGCGACGTATACGGGGGTGTTCAATCCTATCCGGGAACTGTTCGCGGAAACGGCGGAGGCGATCCGCGATCGGTTCAGCGCGAGCCATTTCTCCTTCAACATGAAGGGCGGCCGATGCGAAACGTGCCAGGGTGCGGGTATGAAGAAAATCGAGATGTATCTGCTTCCGGACATGTACGCCCCATGCGAGACCTGTGGCGGCAGCCGATATAACCAAAAAACGCTCTCGATCGAATGGCGCGGAATGAACATTTCCGAAGTGCTTGCCTTGACGGTTTCCAAGGCGCGGACTTTTTTTCTCGACCAGCCCGCGATAGAAGAGAAGCTTCGAGCGCTCGAAGAAGTGGGGCTCGGGTACTTGGTATTGGGCCAGTCAGCCCCCACTCTCTCCGGAGGAGAAGCGCAGCGGGTCAAGCTCGCGACCGAACTGTCTCGGAAATCAAGCGGAAACACACTCTATATCCTGGACGAACCGACTATCGGGCTCCACTTCGAGGACGCGAGGCGGCTTTTGGACATCCTCGACGCGCTTGTCGACAAGGGGAATACCGTGCTTGTCGTGGAACACAATATCGATGTCATCCGTCACGCTGACTGGGTGATAGAGCTCGGGCCTGACGGCGGAAGCCACGGCGGGGAACTTATATTCTCGGGAGTGCCGAATGCGCTCCGCTCGATTTCGAAAAGCCCCACGGCAAAGTATTTGTAGGACTGTTTCGAAGAAAAGGGGGATCACCGCTTGAAGAATGAGGTACTTTATTCACCTCTTTGCTATGCCGTTATCGAAAGACATCCTTGCTACCGTCGCTTATTATGATGTGTTTGGATTTCCTCTCACCGCTTTTGAAGTGTGGCAGCATCTTTTGATCATGGATAGCGGGACGAAGCCCGGAGCGACTTCGCTTCGCGTCATCCTTTCGGCCCTTGAAGAAGAGGCTCTTTCAAAAAAAATAAGCAGGGCGAATGGATTTTATATGCTGAAAGGCCGCGAGGGGCTGGTCGCCTCGCGTCTCCGCAAGGAAAAAATATCTTCGGAAAAATTGAAACGGGTAAGAAAGCTCGTGAAATTTCTCGGATTCATCCCGTTCGTGAGGATGATAGGCGTGACGGGAAGCCTTGCCATGAAGCAAAGCGAGGAGGGGAGCGATTGGGATTTTTTCGTCATCTTGAAGGAGGGGCATATTTGGACGGGAAGGACGCTGCTTACCGGATTTCTGCACATCATCCGCAAGCGCCGACACGGAGCGTTTTCCCGTGATCGCGCGTGCCTTAACTACTACATTACCGATGCGCGTCTTGAAATTTTCCCGCAGGATTTTTTTGCCGCCAATGAGTATCGGTTCATCATTCCCATGCTCGGCTCGGAGGCATTTCGGAAATTTGAGCTAAAGAATCGTTGGATACGCGACATCCATCCGAATATGCGGCTTTCCGAGCTCCTGCCCTTGTGGTATGTTCCCGATCGCAGGCTCTTCCTCGCGATAAGGGGTCTACTGGAAAAAATTTTTGACAACAAAAGACTTGAAAGTTTTCTTGGCCGGATACAAAAAAAGAAAATCGAACGGAACCCGAAAAGCTTATGGGAAGGCGCGCATATTTCCGCTACCGATTCCGCTCTCATATTTCTTCCTCGACCTCGCGGGCCGAAGCATTTTGAGCGTTTTATGGCCGTGTTCGGTGAGACGCGGGTAAAAAGGTGACAGAGGGGACCCCGAGCGCCCGGCATCTTGATTTCTCTTCTCCGGCATGTGCTATACTAGGGATGTGAAAAAACAAATATCCTGAGAATATGTCGAAGTTTCTCTATACGGCGAAGAATATCACGACCGCGGAATCCGTATCAGGCGAAGTCGAGGCGAAGGATGAGCATTCGCTCGCGCAAGATCTTCGGAATGAGGGTTTTCTGCTTACTTCGGCGAAACAATTAAAGGTCGAATCCGCGGTGCAAATAAAATTTTTGGACCGCTTCCTTTCGGTGCCGCTCAAGGAAAAAATGGTGTTCGCCCGCAATCTCGCCGTGATGATTTCTTCTGGCCTCGTGGTGCCGCGCGCTATCAAGAGCCTTGCCGTGCAAACCAAGAACAAGCAATTCAAAAAAATCCTTACCGAGGTATATGACGATGTGCAGACAGGGCGGACCCTTTCTGAGAGCCTCGCCAAATATCCGACGGTGTTCAGCGAGCTTTTTACGAATATGGTGTATGTAGGGGAGGTGTCGGGCAATCTTGAAAGCGTGCTCGACATTCTCGCGCTGCAACTTGAGAAAGAGCATGACTTACGGAGCAAGGTCCGGGGAGCCATGACTTATCCTGCGGTCATCGTCGTCGCGATGATCGGCATCGGAATCCTCATGCTTACCTATATCCTGCCAAAAATCACCGGCGTATTTCAGGATATGGATGTGGAGCTTCCGAAGACGACGATGTTCATCATAGGCGTAAGCGATTTCTTGCGCTCGAACGCGATACTCGCCATAGCGCTCGCTATCGGATTGGGGCTGGGGGTGCGGTTTTTGTACGCGACTTCCAAAGGAAAGCGATTTTTTCATTATATTTTTCTTCGACTCCCCATCGTAGGGGGCATCATCGTCAAGGTGAATGCCGCGCGATTCGCCCGCATTTATAGCTCGCTTTTGAAGAGCGGAGTATCGGTTGTCGACTCCCTCACTATCGTTTCGAAAACATTGGGGAATGTGTATTATCGCGATGTCTTGACCGAGGCAGTGGAAGCGATACAAAAAGGGACGGATCTCTCGAAGGTCATCGGGGCTCACGAGCGGATATTTCCCATTCTGGTCGCGCAGATCATCGAAGTGGGAGAGGAAACGGGGAAAACGGACATCGTCCTCGAACGGCTCGCGGAGTTTTACGAAGAAGAAGTGAATCAGATCACGAAGAACATGTCGTCCATCATCGAGCCCGTGCTCATGTTGGTTATCGGCGGCGGCGTGGGATTTTTCGCTGTCGCCATGCTCCAGCCGATGTATAGCGTGCTTGAAAACATAAAATGATATCGAGTGGCCGTATGATGGAAAAGAAAAATAAGCAATCGGGATTCACGCTTATCGAGGCTTTGACGCTGTTGTTTCTCTTCTCGGTGATTACCATATCGTTTTATTCCACCTGGTCCTTGGGGACGCAGCATATGCTCGACGCGCGGAATCGTCTGGGGGCTTCGGCGCTCGCCAATCAGAAGATGGAAATCATTCGGAGCCTCCCGTACGACGATATCGGTACGAAAAATTGGAACGGTTCGGCGTGGGTCTATGGCATTCCGGGAGGGGACATCCTCGAGTATGAGACTCTTTCTTCAAACAATAGCTCCTATGTGGTCCATACCGTCGTCCGTTATATCGATGATCCGTTCGACGGCACGGTAAGCGGAAGTCCGAGCGATGCCGCTCCTACGGATTATAAGAGCATACGACTTTCAGTTTCCTGGGGGAGTTTCGGCGCTACGCATGAAGTGGTTACTTTTTCGACCGTCTCTCCGGAAGGGGTGGAGTCCTCCTCAAATACCGGCGTGCTTTCGATAAATGTGCTCGATGCGACCGGCTCGGGAGTGCCGGGAGCTACTGTCCAAGTCATCAATACGAACCTCGGGGTGAATTTTACGGATATCACGGATACCACTGGAAATCTCCTGCGGCTCGGAGCGGTTCCCGATGGTCAGAACTATCAGATCCTTGTCTCAAAGAGCGGATACTATGGCGGACAGACATACCCGCTCCCGCCAGCATCTTCCTTTGATCCGCTCGATATTCATGCCTCGGTCGTCGCGGGGGCCGTGAACCAAAAATCATTGGTAATCGACGAGAACGCCGACATCACCCTCCAGACAAAAGACCCGTTCGGTATTCCGATTCCCGATATCGACTTCACGCTCTCCGGCGGGCGGCAGCTCGGCACGACGATCGGCACCACGCCCGCCGTTCCCGTGTATGCTTTTTCCCAGGCTGATGATACGGGCGGAAGCGGAAGCATCACATACGCCGATGAAAGCTACGGGAGCTATCTCTTTTTGCTTGATCCGAGTGAGGCGAAGTATGAGATATTTCACCAAAGCGCCGCCACGGAAACCGCGGAGGAGACGATCGAGGTGCTTCCTGGAGAAACGAAGACCGCGGCCGTGACCCTTCTTGACACGACTTTCAGTTCGCTGCTTGTCTCCGTCAAAGACAGCGTATCGGCCGCGGGTATCGCGTCAGCCTCGGTACGGGTTACGAACGCCTCTTTGGCCTATGATGTTACGGCCGTGACAAACCAAAACGGGCAAGTCTTTTTTCCGACTGCCCTTCCGGCTCTGGCTGCGGGTACCTACGATATCGAGGTGACGAGCGCGGGATATGCGACCAACACGGATACCGTGGTTATTGGGGGCTCGAGTTTGGAAAAGAAGACCATAAATCTTACACCGATCTAGGAAGCTATGAACCGATCCCGATCTTCCATTTCCGCGCGTGGCATGACACTGGTCGAAGTGATGGTGGCTATTTTCATCATGCTTGTCGGCATGGAGGGATTTACGCTGCTTTTTCTTCGGAGCTTTCAGACAAACAGCTTCATTCTCGAGACGGGGCTTGCGGCGTCCGCGGCATCGCGCGCCGTGAACACCACCGTTTCCGAGCTTCGAAAAATCCGCCAGGGAGACAACGGGGATTATCCGCTTGAGCAAGGGAGCGAGTTCGAGCTTACGGCGTATATCGATATCGATACCGACGGGGTGACCGAGCGGGTGCATTACTTCTTGGAAAACGGAGAGTTTAAGCGAGGAATCCGCGAACCTTCCGCTACGACGCCCATCACCTACGCGAGCGGAGACGGGAGCGTCACGGTGCTTGCGAGCGCCATCGCGAACGAGCCGACCGAGCCCGTGTTCGCCTATTATAATGAGAATTATCCGGGAGATACGGTGAACAATCCGCTTGCAACTCCGGTCGGAGTACGGGATCCGAGATTGGTAAAGGTCCGGCTCGTGGTCAATCTTGATCCGAACAACGCCCCTGAAGACACCAATATAGAATCGTTCGTGGAATTCCGAAACCTCAACAACTATGCGCAATAATATGTTTGGAAAAAAACGAGGGTCGGCGCTCGCTTACGGTCTCGTGATCATGGCATCCGTGTCCATCCTGCTTACCTCCATCCTCACCTTCGTCACCTCGCAGATAAAGAACAGCTTGTATACAAACGCGAAAGAGCAGTCATTCCAGATAGCCGAGTCCGGTATACATTTCTATAAATGGTATCTGGCTCACAGTACGGACGGAAGGACCACGCAGCAGCTCCAATCTTTTTGGAATTCAGGCACCGCGCTCGGCGTCGCGACTCCGTACGAGGCTGATTATCAGGACCCTTCCACGGGCGATATAATCGGCAGGTATCGGATAGAAGTCACGCCTCCCACACAGGGTTCGACCATCGTCATCGCCAAGGCGACCGCGTGGACGGTCAAGTATCCCGGCAGCACGCGCACAATCCAGGTCCGCTTCCGGAGGCCGTCGTGGAGCGAGTGGGCGGTACTCGCGAATGATTTCATGCGGTTCGGGACAGGGACGGAGGTATTCGGGAAGCTTCATTCGAATCAAGGCATCCGCTTCGATGGATTGGCCCACAACCTGGTAACAAGTTCCGTCTTAGAATTCAACGACCCCGACCATACGGGTGGAAACGAATACGGGGTGCACACGCATGTGAGCCCCTCGGATCCGCTTCCTCCCACGGCGGTGCCCGACCGTACGGATGTCTTTGAGGCGGGGCGGGAATTCCCCGTCGTGAGCAAGGATTTCAACGGAGTGTTGGGCGATTTCGCGTATATGAAAAGCGAAGCGCAGGCCGGAGTGAACGGGAGCCGTTATTTCGATAACACCAACCAAGGGCGCCATATCATCCTCCGGGCGGATGGGACATTCGACATACGGACGGTACGAAGCTTCAACTCAAGCACGAACAATATCATCAACTATCAGGGAGGATGGGCGAACTATCCCATTCCCGACAACGGTGTCATCTTCGTAGAGAATCATGTGTGGCTGGAAGGAGCGGTAAATGGCGAACGGGTCACGGTCGCCGCGGCCAACCTGCAGTCGTCGGCAGAAAAAGACGTGTTCATAGGCAACGACATACTGTATACGAATTATGACGGCACGGATGTGATAGGAGTGATCGCCCAAAGCGATGTGGAAATCATCCGCGACAGCCAGACGGATCTCCGGATCGACGGAGCCTTGGTCGCCGCGAACGGACGGGTGGGACGCGCCAATTACGGAAATGTGAAATCCCTCATCACCGTTTTCGGCGCCATCGCCACCAATGGGCGGTATGGGTTCGCCTATACCGATGGCACCGGATATACGACCCGCAATCTCTATTATGACAACTATCTCCTGTATGGGCCGCCGCCTTATTTCCCCACGGGGACGCAGTACGCGATAGATCTCTGGGAAGAGATATGAGATCCGGCGTGTGGTATAATGAAAAAGGATTTTCCGACAACAAAAACATATACATAGACGCATGGGATTTTTCCAGAAAAAAATTTTTGATTTTTCTCCGCCGCCGTTCGGGCTCGACTTGAGCGATCTTTCCCTCAAGGCCGTATGGCTCGATCGGCAGGGAGATGAAGAGCGGATACGGAGCTTCGGTTCGGTCCCGCTCTCTCAAGGGGGCATCGTCGACGGGGAAATCCTCGATGAGAAGGCGGTGATCGAAGCGGTACGGACATTGCTCGATCAGGCGGGTCCGAAAAAGATCCGGACGCGTCGCGTCGTATGTTCTTTGCCGGAAACGAAAGCGTTTCTGCGCATAGTGACCTTGCCAAAAATGGAGACCGAAGAGGTCAAGGAAGCGATCAAGTGGGAGATCGAAGCGAACATACCTCTGTCCTTGGAGCAGGTGTACTATGATTGGCAGATACTGGGCGCGCCCTTTTCTTCCCCGGATGAGAAGATGAGCGTGCTTGTGGTGGCGGTTGCCCGTTCAATGGTCGATCAATTCCGTTTCGTTCTAGGCAAGGCCGGTCTCGATGTGGTCGGCCTTGAGACCGAATCGATCGCCCAATCAAGGAGCCTGCTTCCCGAAACGCACGACAATGAAACCACCCTTATCGTGGACATAGGGGACAGGCGAACAAGTTTTCTCATTTCCGTCGGCAATATTCCCGTGTTCACCTCGAGCGTCCCGCTCTCCTCCCAGATGATGACGGATGCCATCTCGAAAACCATGGGGCTGTCTTTCGCCGAGGCGGAAAAACTGAAAATCATGACGGGCCTCGGATCGCTCGCTTTGCCGAGCCCTCAGCTTCAGGCCGTGGCGCCGATTCTCGAAAATCTTGCCATTGAAATCGAACGGTCCATAGATTTCTATTTCACGGGTCTCGGATATTCCAAAACCATCGACGCGGTCGTTCTTTGCGGAGGCGGGGCCAATACCCAAGGGTTGCTTCCGTATCTGTCCAGGCGTCTCCATCGCGATATCGAATTCGGAAACCCTTGGATCAATGTCAAGTTAGGAGGGGCCATCCCTCAGATCGATAGGAAGCGGTCGGTTCAGTATTCAACAGCGATCGGGCTTTCGCTCCGCGCTCTCGACGAGTATGAAAGTATTGCTTAATCTTTTGCCTGAAGAAGGACGCGTCCTTATCCGTCGCGCTTATTACGCGCGAGCCTTTTTTTGGCAGTCGCTCGTGCTCTTCAGCATCATGATATTTTATCTCCTCATGCTCACGGGCGTCTTCTTCATCGTTCGCGAGGATCGCATCCTTTCCGCGCAGGCAGAGGAGGATCGGGCGAAATCACAAGTCGAGCTCCGCGAGCTTGAGTCCTATGAGGCCAAGTTTCGCGAGGCAAATCGTCTTTCGGCACAGGCGAACGCTTTTGATCGCGAGCATATATACTGGACGGAGCTCATGGCCAGACTTGATCGCATAGTGCCTCAGAATATAATGATCACCAATCTCACGACAAAAAATTATCAGATATTCATCGCGGGACTCGCGAAAAACAGGGATGACTTCCTGGAGCTTGAGAAACGGTTGAAGGAGGATTCGTGCTTCACGGACTTCCAAGCTCCCGTTAATAATCTTTTTTCCGAAAAGAATGTGATTTTCCAGATAGATTTTTCCATCAAAAGCGAATGCATACAATCGCGAACCCTCCTATGAAAACCTCTTCTTTCAATCCGTTTTTCTTCTATGGCCTCGCCGTCTTCTTGCTCATGGCGGGGGTGATATACTTCGTGATTTTTCCCCTTCAAAAAAAAATCCAGCTCGAGAGCGATGAGATCCAGAAAGTTCTTGCCAAAAATGAGAATACGAAACGGCGGATCGCGGAACTTCCTCGCCTGAAAAATGAGTATCAGCGTATCATCGAAGGGGAATCGACTATCCAACTTTTGTTATCCGAGGGCCGCATCGTCGATTTTATCCGGGAAATAGAGTCTCTCGCCGCGGAAAACAATGGAAGCGTCCGGATCACCCAAGGAGCGGCAGGCGATGCGGCGCAAAAAAAACCAGCCTCTCCCGCCGATAAAAAAACCGCCGCGGACACGGCGGCACCACCGAAAAAGAATCTCGGCGAGACGCTGTCTTGGGAAAAGACGATGCGGCTCAGCGTGAAATTTACGGGTGCGTATCCGGATGCGATCAACTTCCTCCATAAGATAGAAACCTTGCCGTACCGACTGGATGTCTGGTCGATCGCGTTCCGGCCTGTCCCGAAGGATCAGGATAAGAATAAAATATCCTCCGATATTTTCACTTCTTCTTCCTCAGGAGGCGAAGAGGGGTCCGGCGGGTCCCCGCCTTCACTTCAGGCTGAGCCGGAGCCGCACCTCATAGACGGCACTTTTGAGATCGTGATTTATTTGGAATAGCGTATGAAACTTTCTTTTAAGAAATTCCATGTGTCCGGAAAGCCGCTTGCCCGGCTATGGTTCGACCATGCGCGGCTATTTTTCATGTTATTATTTTTTGTCGTCTTCGGAGCGGGGATTTATTTCTGGTATGACAATGTATACCGGGGCGGGTGGACGGAAGAGGAGCGGAAACAATATATGAGCACCGCTTTCAAGGAGACCGTCTTCAAGGAGGAGGATTTTACCAAGGCCGTGGAGACCGCGTCAAAGCGTCGCATGCTCCATGAAGAGAATGTCCGCATGACCCATGATTTTTTCCTGCCGATACCCGGCCTCGAAACACAGCCTTGAATGTTTGACGATAGCGGCTTTTTCCTGTATCGTATGCGGTTATGAACGAGACACGAGAAGATCGTATACGGGAGCTGCTTTACGAGGAGCCTGCCTTTCGAGTCCGCCAGGCTCTCGCGGCGATTTTTTCTGACTCTACTTTGGAGTGGGCGAAGGCAACCGCGCTTTCAAAGCCGCTTCGGGATCGGTTGGCCGCGGAGGTTCCCTGGAACACTCTTTCGCTTGTGGCCGTTTTCCCAAGCGTGAAAGGCGATACCTGGAAGGCGCTGTTCCAGACTTTCGACGGCGAACGGATGGAGACCGTACTTATGAAAAACAGCCGAGGACAGCTTACGGTCTGCGTCTCGACTCAGATAGGCTGTGCCATGGCATGCACATTCTGCGCTACCGGAAAGATGGGATTTTCCCGAAACCTTTCAGCGGATGAGATCGTCGACCAGGTCCGATTCTTCCGGGAATATGTGGCGACACGCGGGGACATTTCCGGGGAAGTGACCAATATCGTCTTCATGGGCATGGGCGAGCCCTTGGGAAACTACGAAGGGACGAAGGCGGCTCTCGGAATTTTCATACAGCAGATGGGGATCGGGCCGACGCGGATAACGGTATCGACCGTCGGACTTATCCCCATGCTGACTCGTCTCCTTGACGATAAGGAATGGCCTCCCGTCCGTCTCGCCGTCTCGCTTCACTCCGCCGATCCGAAGACACGCCGGGATCTCATGCCTACCTCTTATGATGGGTTTTTGGAAAAACTTGCGGAGTGGACGCAAAGCTATTTCCAAAAGTTCTCGGAAAAGCGCCGGCATCTGACATTCGAGTATATCATGCTTGCCCGGGTCAACGACACCGATATGCATGCCGATGCTCTCATCCGATTCGCAAGGCGCACCGGGAAGGTCAGGATCAATCTTATTCCCTATAACATCACCGAAGGAGGATTTTCCAAGAGCGACGAGGAGACGATCGATCGGTTCCAATCCCGGCTGAAGGCGGCGTCCGTCATAACGACGCGAAGGCGCACCATGGGGGATGACATCGCCGCCGCCTGCGGGCAATTGGCGCTCAAGAACGCGAAGAGCCGATAAATACTTGCTTTATGGAGACATATTTCATCAAGACATTCGGATGTCAGCAGAATATCGCCGATTCCGAACGGATCGCTTCCGCCTATGAGGCGCGGGGATTCTCGCCTGCACCAACCATGGAAGCCGCTCATACCATCATCCTCAATACCTGCGTTATCCGCGAACGGGCGGAGGAGAAGGTATACGGCTTGGTCCGGAATATTCAGGCCGGACTTTCGGGGAATAAGGATGCCCGCATCGTGGTTACCGGCTGCCTTATCGGGGCCGCCGCGCGCGAACCTTCGGGAAAGATGCTCAAGCGGATAACCAAGCGCCTGCCCGAGGTCGAGCTGCTTCCCCTTGAGGATATCGGATTCGAGCACATACCGAAACGGGCCCCAGGGAAAAGCGCCTCGATCGTCATCTCGAACGGCTGCAATAATTATTGCGCGTTTTGTATCGTCCCTTTTTCGCGGGGCAAGGAACGATCCCGTCCTTTCGCCGAAATCATCGAAGAGGCGGAATCCGCTGTCAGGGAGGGCAAGGATGAGATCGTGCTTCTCGGACAGAATGTGAATTCGTATGGCGCCGATTTTTTGATGGAAAAAATCCGCGAGGGGGAAGAGTACGCCCTTCACGACGGAAGCCGCGTGAAACCCGTGTTCGTCAAGCATCTCAATCGTCATCGTGTCCCGACGCTTTTCCCGCATCTTCTCCAGGCTGTTGCCCGGATCAAGGGCGTCCGGCTCGTCTCCTTCCTTTCCGCGAATCCCTGGGACTTCTCTTCCGAGCTCATAGATGTCATCGCGGACAATAAGAATATCGATCGCACGTTGCATCTTCCCGTACAGGCCGGAAGCGATCGGATACTCAAGCTGATGAATCGTTGGTATACGAGAGCGGAATATCTTGAACTTGTCGCTCGCATACGAAAGAAGATTCCCGAGGTGTCCTTTACCACCGATATCATCGTCGGCTTCCCGGGTGAGACGCTCGAAGAGTTCGAGATGACCTGCGATCTCGTCCGATCCGTCGGTTTCGACCGGGCGTATATCGCCTGGTACTCTCCTCGGCCGGGGACCAAGGCTACCAAGGAAATGGAAGATACCGTGAGCATCGAGGAAAAACACAGGCGACAGAGGGAACTCGATGGCATCGTACTCAGGCTTGCGGGCCGGGGGCATCTCGTCAAATAAGAAGAGAAGGAGATCTCCATTGACAAATCGAGGTTTTTATGCTACTCTCGAGATGCTTCCGGAGCGTTCCGGTGTTCTTTGGAGAAGGCTATGTACCCTGATAATACTCCATATTATTTGCGCCCCCCCTTGATCAAGCAGTCGTTGCAGGGCATGGTGGGCGTAGCGGCAATGCTCGCCCTCATCGCCGTGGCGGACTATGCCTTGTATAGGGTGGGAGTGTTTATCGTAGGACTATTCTGATGCGGTTATATCCACGCGCCGCTCTTCTTTTCCAGGAGAGCGGCCTTTTTTGCCTTCCTGGGTGGGGAGTGGTATCGTAGGGAGGATATGTCAAAAAAAATCACTCTCATTTCGTGGAATGTAAACGGTATCCGCGCGGTTCACAACAAGGACCTGTTCATTCCGTTCGTGGAGAAATACCGTCCGGATATCCTCTGTCTGCAAGAGACGAAAGCCATGAAGGGCCAGGCGGAAATCGATCTGCCTGAATACGAGGAATATTGGAATTCCGCCGAAAGAAAAGGGTATTCGGGAACGGCGATTTTTTCCAAGATTAAACCGCTTTCCGTAACCAATGGAATTCCTGCCGCTATCGCGAAAAGATATGGCCTCGTGCCGGATGCCTACGGCGACCCGCTCTCGGAGGGCAGGGTTATCGCGCTTGAGTTTGAAACATTCTTTGTCGTGACGGTGTATACGCCGAACGCCAAGCCTGACTTGAGCCGCATACCGCTCCGCCATAAGCAATGGGATCCCGCGTTCCTCGCGTATTGCAAGGCGCTTGAAAAAAAGAAGCCGGTAATTTTTTGCGGGGATCTCAATGTGGCGCATACCGAAGATGACCTGGCTCACCCGAAACAAAATGAGGGGAAGCATGGGTTTACTTCGGAGGAACGGGAAGGTCTGCAGCGGTTTGTCGATTCAGGCTTCCTCGATAGCTTTCGGCTTTTCCACACTGGAAACGGATTTTATACATGGTGGTCTCACTTCGGGAATACGCGAGCCCGCAATGTCGGCTGGCGGATCGATTATGTGTTCGTGAGCGCGGATTTGCGCCCGCGGATTACCGAGGCGTTCATTCTGCCAGAAGTCATGGGGTCGGACCACTGCCCTGTCGGCATCACTTTCTCGGTCTAGGACGATTCTTTCTCGGTTTCTATTTTTTATTCGGCAATGCTATGTCGAAGATCATTCCTCCTCATCGCGCGCCGCTCGCCGATCGGATGCGCCCCACGAATCTTTCGGAAATATCAGGCCAGGAACAGGTTGTGGGAGAGGCCTCATTTTTGAGGGATGTCATACGAAAAGACAGCGTGCCCTCGCTTATTCTCTGGGGACCGCCAGGATGCGGGAAGACGACGCTCGCACGAATCATAGCGTCCGAGACCTCGGCGGAGTTTCTTGAGCTTTCGGGAGTGGGAAGCGGAGTCGGGGAGTTGCGGAAGGCGATCCTTCGTGCGGAAAAGAACAGGGAGTCGGGACGGCGGACCATTCTTTTCATAGATGAAATCCACCGCTGGAACAAGGGTCAGCAGGATTCGCTCCTGCCCCATGTGGAAGAAGGGCTTGTTACGCTTATCGGCGCGACGACAGAGAATCCGAGCTTCGAGGTGAACGCCTCCCTTTTGTCGCGAACGCGCGTCGTGGTCTTGGGGAAGCTCGAGCGCGAGGCTGTTTCGGCTATCCTTTCGCGGGCCGTCAGTGACAATCGCGGATTAAAAGAAAAAAATCTTGAAATCGATCAAGAGACGCTTCGTTTCATCGCAGAGATTTCCGGAGGAGACGCGCGCCATGCCCTCAATATACTCGAGGCATGCGCGGCAAGCGCGGAAACGATCACCATGGAGCTCGTAGGGAAAATAGTGAGTCGATCCCATCTTCTCTATGATAAGCAAGGGGAGCAGCATTATGATGTCATTTCCGCTTTGCACAAGTCTTTGCGGGGAGGGGATGCGGAT